>DHPM01000004.1:127874-133306 GCA_002410935.1 Caryophanales bacterium UBA5364 | reverse complement strand
TCTATCGGCATTAGCTGGGGTTATTACACTTACTTCGACTGAGGTTGTTAAAGAAGTTGGATTAACTCCGATTGTTGGTGCTGGAACCACATATCTTGGTTCAACCGGAATTTTTTCATTCGGTTTTCTTGGTGGTAATGGTGTATAATTAATTGGATTTTGATATTCATCATTACCAGTTCCAGAATCCTTTGGATCATTTATATAAATACTTGTAGATCGTGATCTATTTCCGCTTGCATCATAATAATAAGCAATAATATGGGTTCCATATCTTTTAATACTTATTTCTTCAGTATAGTTTTTCTCTATTCCATAGTTTTCTTTATATATTTTCTTATTAGCTAAAGCTGGATAAGTTACTTTTACTCGTGCGACTTCATCAGCATTAATTGGTTCTAATCTTTGGATTGTTGGTGCTTCTAAGTCTATTTCTTCAACACCTATATTTCCGATATAAACATAATCTCTTCCGACTGCTGTTCTAGATAAAATTAAGTTTCCGTCTTTATCATATACATTATCGGCTTTCTTTGCCCTTGCTTCAATAATACTGTTTTCAGTAACCGTGAATTCACCATTATATGGCATCCATCCACTATTTCCTACTCGGTATTCTTTTAAGGTTGCATCTTCATCATAGTTTATTTTTACCTTTACTTTCTCGACTAATTTGCTTCCGTGACTATCAGGAATAATATCGACTAATACTGTTCCAATTGGTGGAATGGTTACTTCTTTATTATCTATTTTATATTTTATCCAGACATCTTCTACCCTAGATATGGGTACTACAATTGGTCCAGTATAATCTTGCCACATTAAGTTTCCTTCAGTTCTGACTTCTCCACTATTTCCTAGTCTCCACTGTCTATCAGTTGAGTTTGATGGATAATATAAAGTTAAGGTTATCCATCCATCCCACATTTCAGTTGTAACTTCAGTAGGACCTCCTGACATACAGTCTTCTTTCGAGGTAATTGATTCATCATATCTTACTTCTATTTCATCATAATTTTTTACGGCACACTTTCCGATTGAATCACTCCAAAGACCTAGAGCTATTTCTCCAGTTGGTGTCATAATTATTCCACCACTATCAGGCATTTTTCCTGATGCTTTTAATATATCTTTGTCTTGGGGATAATAGACTTTTAATTCTTCGGCCTTTTTACCTTTCATCATATTATCCATATATTTATATTCTGAAGCTTCCATTAAACCATATGCGGTATTTATAAATGCTGCTTCTCTCGCTTTTATGATTAGTCCTTGAATAGTTGGTACGGCGATTACTGCGATTACTGCGAGTATTATTACTATCGCCATCAGTTCGATTAATGTGAATCCTTTTCGTTTCATGTTACTACCTCTACTTCTATCTGCTTTTTATTAAGTTATTACTGTAGACACTGTAATAATATTGATTTATTCTTGTGTGCCTTCACTATATATTTCTACCATAATTTTATCATATATTTATGCAAAAACCAAGTTTTGGTAATAAAAAAATTCTTATATTAATAAGAATTTAAATTATTTCATCTTTAATGTGAGGATTTTTTAATACTTCTATCAGTTTGTCTATTTCATCAGTCGTATTATAGAAATATAAACTAATACGACAAGTATTTTTAACTCCAAGTTCATCTCTTAAAATTTTAGCACAATGATTACCTGCTCTTACACATATATGATATTTATTTAAATAAATAGCTAAGTCTTGCGCAAAGATACCATCAATATTAAATGCAATAATGCCGCTTTCACTTGTCTTATTATAAATAATAATATTGGGAACTTCTTCTAAACGATCAATTGTATATTTTCTTAAATTAGTTTCATAAGTATGAATAACATCCATACCTATTTTATTTAAATATTCAATTGTACTACCAAACCCGATAACACCAGCAATATTGGGAGTACCGGCTTCTAAACGATGAGGTAAATCATTATAAGTTCTTTCACGATTAGATGTGAAAGTTGAATTCATCCCTCCACCAACAACTACTGGTCTTAAGTTTTCCAGTAATTCTTCTTTACCATATAACACGCCAACCCCTGTTGGACCACACATCTTATGGGCTGAAAAGTTCCGAAAATCAACATCTAATTCTTGAACATCATAAGGCATATGGGCAACACTTTGTGCTCCATCTACTAACACTAATATATCATTTTTATGAGCATATTCAACTATTTCTTTAAGTGGTCTAATATCACCAGCAACATTAGTTATATGGGCAAGTGAAATTACTTTTGTTTTATCCGTAATCGCTTTTTTAATATTATCAAAAGTTACTTTTAAATCACTAGTTAAATCAATATATCTGACTTTAATATTAATATCATCTTCTAGTTCAAACCATGGAAGAATATTAGAAGCATGTTCACTTTTAGTAATCAATACTTCATCATCCTTTTTAAGATGATATTTAAAGTAACCAAATATTATTTTATTTAAAGAGTCAGTTGATCCACTTGTAAAAACAATTTCTTTAATGCTTCTAGCATTAATTAACTCTCTTACTAAATGTCTTGTTTTTTCATACATAGTATCTACTTTTAAACTTATATTATAATCACCTCGATGAGCATTAGCACTATAATTATTATAATAATCTGATATTGTTTCACTTAATATCATTGGCTTTAAAGTAGTAGCACCATTATCTAAATATATAATATCACTTTTCAACATAGAAAAGTCTTCACGATTCATAGTTCACCTCCAGTATTGATCTATAATCTTAATTATTTTTGATTGTTTTGATTTTTTTATATCACTTAATAAGAAACCTTTTATTAATAAATTAGTAGCTATTGTTTCATCGATTCCTAGTCTTTGTAAATAGAAGATTTCTTCATCACTAAATTTACCTATTAAAGCTGAATGATTAGCATCAACGTTATTATCATCAATAAATAAATTAGGCGTGATTTGGCATTTATTATTTGTTAAATTAATAATCCGATTATTTTGATTTAAAACACAATCTTTTTTATTATTTAAAATAAAACCAGACACATTAAACGTTAATACTCCATCTAAAATATTAACACCATTATTTTTAATATTACTAATAGTATTACTATAGTTATGATAAACAATCATATCATACTTTTCTTCACTAACACTAATTGTTTTAAAGTTATAATTAAATTCTGCCTTTTTACCATTTAAATTAACAATAATCATCTCTTTAATGTTAGAAACATTATAAAACTTAGTAATATTTGATTTACTGTTTTCTTCTAAGTAATATTTATATTGAATTTTATTATTATTACCTTCTCTAAATTCAAATAAATTAAATTTAACATTTTCTTCGACATTAATAAAAATATCTAATTTTGTTGTTTCGATACTCTGATATTCAATTTCCAAACTGGTACTTTTTTTAACTCTTATTTTTAAACTATTAACACTAAATAGTTCGTTTTTTTCTAAAACGGTAAATTCAATACTGTCATTTAGTGAAACTATCTCTGGTATATCATTTACTATTCTTATTTTATTCATTTTTTAAATTTTCCTTCACTATACAAGTACCAGAAATAATCTTTTTTTCTTCAACAATATTTTCATAACCATTTTGTTCAATTTCTTTAACTAAGTTGATATCACCACTTTTAACAATCTTCCCATTCATTATTATATGAACAAAATCAGGTTTAATATAATCTAATAGTCTTTGGTAATGAGTAATAACAAGTAGACCTGGATTATTTTGTTTATAATAATCCATAACATTTTTACCAACTACTTTTAGGCTGTCAACATCTAATCCAGAATCTATTTCATCTAAGATAATCATTAATGGTTCTAACATATACATTTGTAGTATTTCATTTTTCTTTCTTTCTCCACCACTAAAGCCTTGATTAATTCCGCGATGAATCATCTTTTTATCCATTTTTAAATGTTCAATTGTTTTATCTAATTTCTTAATAAATGGTACTAGACTAAATTCATTTCCCATTTTAATATTTAAAGCTGTTCTTAAAAAGTCAGCATTCGTAACACCATCAATTTCTAAAGGCATTTGCATACCTAAAAATAGCCCTAAACGAGCTCTTTCGTCAACGGTTAACTTTAAGATACTTTTATCATCAAATAAAATATCCCCTTCGATAATTTTATAATAAGGATCTCCCATGATAACTTTTGATAAAGTTGATTTACCAGTTCCATTAGGACCCATAATAGCATGTATTTCACCGCTTTTTATTTCAAGATTAAAACCTTTTAAGATTTTCTTTTTTTCTACTTCTACGGTTAAATTAATTATTTTTAAATTGTGCATAACACCATCTCCATTTATTATTATACATTAAAAATAATATTTTTGGTATAAATTCACTTAATTTATACCAATATATAAATGAATATTCGCAGGTATTCACAAATAAAGGGTTTAACTCCCTTTCTTTTTTTGTTATAATGCAAGTAGGAGATGATAAATTTGGATTGTGTTTTTTGTAAAATCATAAGTGGTGATATTCCTTCATATACAATTTATGATGATGATATCGTTAAAGTGTTTTTAGATATTAATCCTGATGCTAATGGACACTTATTAATAATTCCTAAAAAACATATTTTAGATTTAAATGATATGGATGAAGATACATTACTTCATATTATGAATATTGCTAAGAAATATCGTTTAATATTAGAAGAAAAACTAAAGATTGATGGTTTAACCTTAATTCAAAATAATGGTATGATTCAAGAAGTAAAACATTTCCATTTGCATTTAAAACCTTACTATAAAGAAAAACAACCACTTAAAAAAGTTGAAGAAATTTATGAAATATTAAAGAGTCTTGATTAAAAATCAAGGCTCTTTGTTTTAGGTCTATTTAATTTTAATTTTGCTTTAACACTTTCATCAACATTATTCTTTATATATTCATCAACTACTTCATTAGATATTTCTATATTTTCACTACTATAATATAGATAAGTATCGACGATTTCATCTAAAACTAAAGGCATTTGATTAGATAGTTCAACAATATTTATCATTGGTTGTTTCTCAATAATATCAAGTAATTCTTTTTCATAATTAATAAGCATGTTATATTTAGGTTCACTACCTAAATATTTTTTCCATTTATAATAAACAGCTAACATATCAGTTAATACTTCTTCATAATTATCTTTATTATAAGTATATAGTGATTCCATTGTTACTAAAATTGATTCTAAAGCGTTATTCTTCGTTTCCGCATCATTACCAAATTTACTTGTATAATCCTTATAAAAATATAGTAGTCCTTCAGCTGTATATGGTTTTAATATTTCAATTTTATCAAATAAATGAGTAGGACACATGTTAAATAAAAAACGATCTTTTGGAATAACTTCTGTCATCACTTCTCTTTTAGTCCAATCATCATAGTAACCATAATTAAGTCCTTCA
>DHPM01000004.1:119185-127798 GCA_002410935.1 Caryophanales bacterium UBA5364 | reverse complement strand
TCCATAATTAAGTCCTTCACACATCATAACATTTAAAATAGTGTCATCATAATCAAACAGTTCTAATAATTCATCAATATTTTCTAAACTATTATAGAACTCTAATATTTCTTGATCTTCTAGAGATAATTCAGCATAATGATCATTAAAATACAATAATTTATAATGATCAACAAACATAATACTAATTAATAGTTTATAAAATTTATAGTTGCTTTCTTTTAATATTTGTAATTGTTCATTTACTATAGTTGGAAGCTCACATTCATCATAATTTTCTTCCAAGTAGTCATATATAGCATCCCAATATCTTCTAACACCATTATTAACATTAATAAACTCTATATGCATATCAATTCCCCCTACTAATGAAATTATAGCATAAAAAAAAGAATTATAAAATAAAAAAGCTATTATTTAATAGCTTCTTTTCTTGATAAATTTAATCTTCCACGTTTATCATAACCTAATGATTTAACTAAAATTTCGTCTCCTACTTTAACAACATCACTTGGTTTTTCTACTCTTTCATTAGCAAGTTGCGATACATGAACTAATCCTTCACAACCAGGCCATAATTCAACAAAACATCCAAAGTCTTCAACTTTTACGACTTTACCATTATAAATAACATCTGTTTCTACTTCTCTAACTATATCTTTAATCATTTGAGCTGCTTTATTAATAATATCATAATCAGTATGATAGATTATTACTCTTCCATCATCATCTATATCAATCTTAACAGCATCTTTATCGCTTACGCTAATAACATTACTAGAATCTTGAATAATCTTAGTAATGACTTCACCACCACGACCAATAACCTCTTTTATCTTATCTGGATTAATCATAAATGTTTCAATTTTTGGTGCATATGGACTTAATTCTTTTCTTGGTTTTTCTATTACTTCAGTCATTACATCTAAGATTTGGTAACGAGCTGTTTTAGCTTGTTCTAAAGCTTCACTTAAGATTTCTTTAGTAACACCTTTAATTTTAATATCCATTTGCATAGCACAAATACCTTTTTTAGTACCGGCAACTTTAAAATCCATATCTCCCATATGATCTTCTAAACCTTGAATATCAGTTAAGATTGTATATTTATCATCCTTGGTTATTAATCCCATTGCAATACCTGCGACTGGTGATGAAATTGGTACACCAGCAGCCATTAACGATAAACAGCCTGCACAAATACTTGCTTGTGATGAAGAACCATTACTTTCTAATACTTCAGATACAATTCTAACGGTATAAGGGAATTCTTCAACTGAAGGCATAACTTGTAATAATGCTCTTTCACCTAAAGCACCATGTCCAACTTCACGACGACCTGGAGAACCATATCTTCCTACTTCACCAACACTAAATTGTGGGAAGTTATAATGTAACATAAATCTCTTTTCTTCTTCAATTCCTAAACCATCAAGAATTTGATGTTCATTTAAAGCTCCTAGCGTTGTAATTGCTAAAGCTTGTGTTTGACCTCTTGTAAATAAAGCAGAACCATGAGTACGAGCTAAAAGATCAATTTCAGCTGATAATTCTCTAATTTCATCCATTGCTCTACCATCTGGACGAACCTTTTCTTCAGTAATTAATCTTCTAACTTCATATGCTTCTATTTGATCAACTACTTTAGCCACATTTTTTAAAATAGTATCTAAGTCATCGTTATCTTGATATTTTTCTTTAAAATGTTCAATAGCATCTTCTTTAACTTTATCAATTGCTGCATACTTTTCTAATTTTTCTTTAATTTGAATTGCTTCAATCATTAGATTACTTGCAAATTCTTTTACTTCTTCTTCTAAATCAGAATCAATTACTGATAATTTAACTTCAATTTTATCTGCACCAATTTCTTTCACAATTTCCTCTTGGAAAGCAACCAATTCTTTAATTGCCTCATGTCCAAACATAATAGCATCAACCATATCTGATTCTAATACTTCTTTACTATTAGCTTCAACCATATTGATTGCATCTTTAGTACCAGCAACAGTTAAATTAATATCACTTAATTCAAATTGTTCACTAGTTGGATTAATTATGAATTCTCCATTAACTCTTCCTACAATAACTCCAGCAACTGGTCCATCAAAAGGAATATCACTAATTGATAAAGCTAAAGAAGATCCAAATAAAGCCGTCATTTCTGGACTATTATCTTGGTCAACACTAAGTACAGTATTAATCACTTGAACTTCATTACGAAATCCTTCAGCAAATAATGGTCTAATTGGTCGATCGATTAAACGAGCCGTTAAGGTTGCATTTTCAGTAGGACGACCTTCTCTTTTTATAAATCCGCCTGGGATTTTTCCAACTGAATATAATTTTTCTTGATATAAAACAGTTAAAGGAAAAAAATCAGCACTTATTGGTTGATGTCCCATAACTGCAGCTGTTAAAATAGCCGTATCACCATATCTAACTAAAACAGAACCATTACTTTGTTTAGCTAATTGTCCATGTTCAACAACTATTTTTCTTCCTCTAAAATCTAATTCAAATACTTTCTTCATTCATTACCTCCATTTTTTTAAAAATAAAGACACTCAAAAAGGAGTGCCTACATTACATAATTATTTTCTTAAACCTAAACTTTTAACAATATTACGATATCTAGTAACGTCTTCTTTAAGTAAGTGAGCCAATAAGTTTTTTCTTTGACCTACTTTTTTAAGTAAACCTCTTCTAGAATGGTAATCATGTTTATGTTCTTTTAAGTGTTCAGTTAATATTAGAATTTCTTCTGTTAAAATAGCTATTTGAATTTCAGATGAACCTGTATCCTTTTCATTCTTAGCGTATTTTTTAACAATCGCTTCTTTAACTTCTTTCTTTAAAGCCATAATATTCTCCTTTCTTATAATTCACTAATACCTAGAATAAATCGGAGATTTTTAATCCAAGTAAAAGCACATTACCAATATACACCATATTCTAATAATATGCAAGTGTTATCAAAAGTTTTTTATAATTTTATAATATCAGCATTTATTATTTTAATTATTATTTCTAATAATATACTTAATAAAGGAATTATCTTGTAACTAACATCTTCCAAGGTTTTATTTTTTTATCATCTTTAGCAATCTTTCGATAAATAGCAATAGCATCTTCCAACTTATTAATAAATACTACAATATCTTCGTCATAGATATTATCTATAACTTTTCCATTTAAAATATCCGCCTCTAAAACATCATCTACAGTAACTTTCTTATATTTATTTAAGACTTGACTAGGTTTTAACATAATTAAATCTTCATCAAGATACTGAGATTCCTCAATGCAAAAGTCCCCTTGTTTAGTTCTCGTTAGTTCTGACATAATACCAATTGTACCTAACTTATTTGCAATATCATTAACTAATGCTCTAATATATGTTCCTTTACTAACAAAACATTTAATTTTAAAAACTACTTTATTATCAACATATTTTAAATCACTAATTAATTCAATTTTTTTAATTTCAACTTCCCTTTTAGGTAATTCAATTGGTTCATTATTTCGGGCATATTCGTATAATTTTCGACCATTTATTTTTACTGCTGAATAAATTGGAACCTCTTGAAGATACTTCCCCTGCATTGAAGTTAAAGCACATTTTACTTCATCTTCTGTAACACAAACTTCTTCTTCCTTAATAATTCTACCCGTTGAATCTAAAGTATCGGTTAAAGTTCCTAATGTAATTTCCGCAATATATTCTTTATCATGTGAAGTTAATAATTCAACTAATTTAGTCGAAGTTCCAACACAGACTACTAAAACACCGGTAGCCAGTGGATCTAGTGTTCCAGCATGGCCAACCTTTTTAGTATGAAACTTTTTACCAATAATATTAACAACATCACGACTAGTAAAGTCTGATTCTTTATTTATAATTATTATTCCGTTCATTTCTTCACCTACTAATTATAAGACATAACCATATTATAGCATATATCTTACACAATATTTATAATAAAAAAAGAATTATCTTTAAATAATTCTTTTAGTTTATTTCGTAAGTAGTTCCTTCTCTAGTATCTTTAATCGTTATGCCTTTAGTTAATAGTTCATCACGAATTTGATCAGCTAAAGCATAATCTTTATTCTTTTTAGCCATATCTCTTTTTTCAATCATTTCATTAATATAATCAACTAATTCATTATCTACTTCTTTTTCTTTTAATAAATCTAGTGATAATACTTTATCAAACTTTTCAATTAATACAAGTTTTGTTTTATTAGATATATCATCTTTTAATACATCGTATAAGGTAGTTAATGCTAAAGAAGTATTTAAATCATTATTTAGCGCTTCTTTAAATTGATTATCATATTTAGTAACAAGTTTCTCATCTACATCACCTGATAAATCATTTTTAATACCTTTAATACGATTTAATAGTTTATTATAAGCAGTACTAGTATTGTCCATTCCTTCATAACTAAACACTAATTGCTTGCGATAATGTGATTGTAAACAGAATAAGCGATATACTAAAGGATTATAACCTTTACTTTCTAGTAAGCTTAAAGTTAAAAACTCTCCTTTTGATTTACTCATTTTACCAGTACTATCGTTTAAGTGTTCACCATGGCACCAATAATTACACCATTTATGACCAACATAAGCTTCTGTTTGAGCTATTTCATTAGTATGATGAGGGAAGATATTATCTACTCCACCACAGTGAATATCTAAGTATTCACCTAAATATTTCAAAGATATACCTGAACATTCAATATGCCATCCAGGATATCCTCTACCCCATGGACTATCCCATTGCATTGCTTGATTTTCAAATTTAGAATCAGTAAACCATAAAACAAAGTCTGCTTGATTTTTCTTATTTTTATCTTCACTAACATCTTCTCTAGCCCCAACAAGCAAATCATCACTATTTTTACCAGATAATTGATAATAATCATTAGCTTTAGTTATGTCAAAATAAACATTACCATTAGCTAAATAAGCATAGTCATTTTCTAATAATTTCTTAATCATTTTGATATATTGGTCAATTTGATCAGATGCTTTTTCAATTATTTCTGGCTTTTTAATATTTAGTTTATCGGTATCATTAAAGAAGGCTTTAGTATAAAAGTCAGCAATTTCGTAAACTGTTTTATTTTCTCTAATGGCTCCTTTAAGCATTTTATCTTCACCTGTATCAGAATCACTAGTTAAATGACCAACATCCGTAATATTCATTACTCTTTTAACTTCATATCCTAAATAAGTTAAAGATTTCTCTAAAATATCTTCAAAGATATAAGTCCTTAAATTACCAATATGGGCATAATGATAAACCGTTGGACCACAAGTATACATTTTAACCTTATTTTCTTCATTTGGAACAAAATCTTCTACTTGTTTCGTTAATGTATTATATATTCTCATTATTTACCTCCTTAATGATTTTTGATTGGAATAGCACCATTATCGCATTTATTACCCCAGGCGTCAATTAAATACTTACCACGATAGATACAAATGATTTCACAGTTATTAGCACATTTATGACATTCGACTCCTTTGGTTTTGAATTCAATATTAGCAATATTAAAGTCAAATTCTATTTCTTGACCTGATTTTCTTGCTAGAATAGCAACCCCAATCGCCCCCATTAAATGACTATTAGGATCCACTAATACTTTTTGTCCGGTAATGTCTTCAAATGATTTTATAACACCAACATTTTTACTAACCCCACCTTGAAAGACAATTGGAGCCATTATTTTTTTACCTTTACCAACATTATTTAAGTAATTAGTAACGACGGCCTTACATAAACCAGCAACAATATCCTCTTTCTTATGTCCTATTTGAGCTTTATGAACTAAATCAGATTCAGCAAACACAGTACAACGAGCTGCAATATTAGTTGGCTTTTTACTTTTTAAAGCTAATTCACCAAATTCCTCTACTTCTAATCCTAATCTTTTAGCTTGACTTGATAGGAAAGAACCAGTACCTGCTGCACATAAAGTATTCATGGCATAGTCAACAACGATACCATCTTCAATTAAAATAATCTTAGAATCTTGACCACCTATTTCAAAAATAGTACGAACATCAGGATAAATGGAAGTTGTTCCAATTGCATGAGCCGTAATTTCATTTTTAACAACACTAGCATTTAATACTACCCCAATTAATTTTCGAGCACTACCAGTTGTTCCTATAGATACAATTTTTATTTTACTAGTATCGATTTGTTGTTCTAATTCACCAATTAAGTTTTTAACAGCACCGATAGGATTTCCCTCAGTCCATATATATTTAGATGCTAAAATATTATTATCTTCATCTAAAATAACACCTTTAGTAGATATAGAACCTATATCGACTCCTAAATATGCTTTTTTCATTTGTTTTTCTCCTTCCGCATGGTTATCATATCATAAAATGCTTCTAATCTAGTTTGAATTCCTGTTTCACTAGTTTGTGAATCAAAACTAAAGTATAGAATAGGTATTTTATAATCATTTGATATATTTTGCAAAACAGGCATAGCATCTATTTCTGGAGTACATCCAAATGACTTAACATGAATAATACCATCATATTTCTTTTTAGCAAGCTCTATTGCTTCAGAAATCGTATCTATTCCCGTTGCACCTATATCATATTTTAAATAACCTTTTACTTTTTTCTTTAATTCCTTTTCACGACCTAACCAAAACACAGTATTAGATACATTCATCGTTCTTGTTACTACAATTCCCTTTTTAGCTAATTCCTTTTCCATAAAATGATTACTAAATGGTTCCATAACAGTATAATATTCACCAATTAAACCAACTTTTAATGGATTTTTAGGTTTGATCACTGGATTATCTTTTAGTTTTTTATAATAAATAGAATATATTTTTTTTAATTCTTTTTTAGATTTTACTTGTCTAATTTTATCTAAAAATTCATTATAAATTTTATCAAAACTACCATTTTCTATTTCAAACCCCACATTTTCACGAATAAATATTTCCATTT
Organism: Caryophanales bacterium UBA5364; assembly: GCA_002410935.1. Taxonomy (GTDB): domain Bacteria; phylum Bacillota_I; class Bacilli_A; order RF39; family UBA660; genus UBA5364. Next base: position 120,798 of record DHPM01000004.1, on the reverse strand, counting down.
CATCCATCATTTTAACCATTTCAATACATATTAAAAGAGTTACGGTAATATTGGATGCCGATAATTTAGAATTATACTTTTTAAAAGAATTATAAATATCAACAGGATTATAAATATTAATATTACTAAAATTAATAAATTCAAACTTATACCCTAAATCCTTTAAAATCTGTTCATGTAATTCACCATAATAACATAAACGACAAACTCCACCTACTTGAAATAATACGTCAGCTCCTGCTTCTAACGCTTCTATATATCCTCCTAATTGATATTTAAAAGGAGCGCATACAAAATCAGGACTATGCATACTTCCTAACTCTAATGTTTTCTTAGTAGTTGGTGGAGGTATAATATAATCAACATTTAATATGTTTGTTAAAAGATATTCAAATGGAATGCAATAATTTCCAAATTGAGGAAAACTAATTTTTTTCTTTGCCATTTACATCATCCTTTTTTAGTTTAATAATATCAATAAAACTCTCGATTCTTGTTTCTCTTCCTGCCGTTCCTTCTTGTTCATCTAAAATTAAATTAATAATAGGCTTATCTTTAAATCTTCTAAGAATAATTTCATTAACTAATGAATCAGGCCCACATGGAAAAGAAGTCATTAAAATAACACCATCAATATCTTTTTTAAATAACTCAATCGTTCCTAACAATTCCTTGTTATACAACCATGGTAAAGTAGGACTAATCTCTTTTGATTTTTTAATTGCCTCGGCTTTAGGAGCAACATCCGCAATAATAGGAACACAATCTAATTCCTCTAAATACTTTAAAATTGGTTCACCAATATATTTATCATAAACATTATAAGGATGAGCCACAATTAATATCTTTAATTTGCCTTTAGTTTTTAGTATTTGTTCTTGTTCTAATAAGGCAACACCTTGAACTTTCTTTTCAGCTTGTTTAGCTAGATAATAAGCTCTTACAATTTCAAATTTTTTCTTTTTTAATTTTTTACCCATATTGAGAAAAGCTAAAAATTCTGTTTGGTTTTTACGATAATCTACATTATAATCTAATAATTTAATATTTTTATCTTTAAAAGTATTATTTACTAAGTCATATGCTGCATGAAATTTTGTGCAAACCATATTATTATTTTGAAGGGTAGCAATTCTAGGTACAAAGATATAATCACATTTATCAATTAAATAATAAATATGACCCATATATATTTTTGATGATAGACAACTTTCATCAATTGAATACTTTGTTCCATTCTTTAAAGTTTCTTTATTTGTTTCTGGACTAATAACAACATCTATGCCTAACTCTTTAAAGAATGTTTCCCATAAATGCCCATATTTATAATATAAAAACGCTCTCGCTATTCCTACTTTCAATCTATCACCTCTTAATAGATTTTATCATAAAATATTGTCGATATACAAACAATTTGGAATTTTGTTTCAAAAAATATTGAAATTGGTAAATTATTGTGTTATTATATTAACGCAGTGATGTTTTGGACCCTTAGCTCAGTTGGTTAGAGCATCCGGCTCATAACCGGGCGGTCGTAGGTTCGAATCCTACAGGGTCCACCACTAATTGCAGGTGTGGCGAAATTGGCAGACGCACTAGACTTAGGATCTAGC
>DHPM01000004.1:111519-119063 GCA_002410935.1 Caryophanales bacterium UBA5364 | reverse complement strand
TCAAGTCCCTTCACCTGCACCAATATGAATTTAAAACAACTAGTAATAGTTGTTTTTTTGTTTTAAACAATAAATTGGAGAAATGCTTTAAATTATATGTTAAAACATGTATAATATCAAATATGAATTCGAATGATTGAAAATATATATAGCGATAAAATATTAGAAAATTCAACATAACGACATAAATAGTGTTTTAATAAACATCTATAAAAATGGTTTTATTGCTTATAATATAAGTGAAAACAATTGCAATTATTATAATTTAGTTAGTTGTTTAATAATAATATAAAGGTGATAACATGAAACTAGATATGAATTTTTATAGTCAAAGCGCTTTAGAAGTAGCTCCTCAATTAATTGGTAAACTATTAGTTAGAAAACTTGATGATGGCACTATTATTAAATATCGTATTACAGAAACGGAAATATATTATGGTGAAGAAGATTCAGCCTGTCATGCTAGATTTGGTAAAACTAATCGAAGTAAAATCTTATATGAACAAGGTGGAATTAGTTATGTATATTTATGTTATGGTATTCATTACTTATTTAATGTGGTAACTGGTCCTAAAGATCATCCAGAAGCTGTTTTAATTAGAACGGTTGAAGGTTATAATGGTCCTGGTAAACTTGCTAAAGCTTTGGCTATTACAAAAGAATTAAACGGAATTGATTTAAGTACTTCTGATAAATTATGGATTGAAGATGATAATTATAAAGCATCTTATATTGCTGATAAAAGAGTTGGTATTGATTATGCCACTGACCACTATAAAAACATTAAATGGCGATATATATTAAAAGAATAGGAATAACTATCCTATTCTTTTTTATTTGGGGTTATTTAATGTTTAAAACATTCAGCCAAGACTTTATATTGAAATATTTTATAACTCTAAAAACAGCATTAAAACACAAAAAAAGCAATTACCTCGTAATTACTTTTCAATCATATTTAATAGATTAATTTTAAACATATCTTTCTCTGAATGTTCTTTTGATACCATAACCCCTTTATAAGTTATTAATTCAGATTGATGACCTTCCGTTAAAATAGCTTCAGGATGAATTGTATCTAACATAACAATCTTTTCTGCTTCATAAACATGATATATTAATTTAATATCACCATGTACTTTTGAAAACATTAAATCAGTTGGTAATTTTAATTCGTATGACTGAGTACCATTAGTTTTATTAGTTGATGTTAATTCACCAATAAAAGCACCTTCTTTTAAAGATGGATAGTATTCGAAATATAATTTTTTATATGCCAACATGTTATATTTTTTTAAAGAACGTTCTAGTTTTTTGAATTCGTTTTCATTAATATAATCAAAAACATATGCATCTTTCATTTTCTCACCCCTTCATGCGAAACTCATCTATTTTATATAATTAACTATATCATAATTTCCTATTAATTGTCAAACAAAAATAAAGTAAAAAAGATGTTTTTACACATCTTAACGATTAGTTTTGAATATTAATTTTTACAACCGTACACCCGTGATTATAATAAAAAGTTTTATATTCAACTACATCCTTATTATTCTTTAAAGTTGCAGCTGTAGTTTCTTTAATTACCCCACTACCGATTCCATGAACAATAACTAATATTTCCTTTTTTTGTTTTTTATTATCTCTAATAAAATCATTAATGGCTACCCTAGCACTATCCCGATCATAACCATGAAGATCTAATTTAGGATAACTATCTAAAAAAACAATATTATTTAAATTCATTATAAACTTCTTCCATCTCTTCTAAAGTTGGAACAGAATATCTACCACCAATTCTCGTTACCGAAATAGCACCTGCGATATTAGCAAGTTTTAAAGTTTTTTCATAATCAAAGTTTTTCGCTATACCATATGTAAAAGCCCCATGGAAAATATCGCCTGCTCCTGTTGAATCAACAGCTTTAACTTGAATTGAAGGCATTATTTTTATTTCACCTAGATGTTTATATAGACACCCCTTTGATTCTAAAGTAACAACAATCTTATTATTAAACATTTCTTCTAATTTATGATATAAAGCAACAATACTGTCCCAATTATCATAATCTATTTTTAATTCCGTTACTTCTTCAGCAAATTGTTTTGAGCAAACTAAATAAGTAACTAATTTAGATAATTCAACTATTTCTTTACGACTTCTTCCAGCATCAATAATACTAATAGCTTCAGGATTTTCATTTATTATTTTAGTTGATAATTCTGGTTCTTGTCCATCTACCAAAATAATATCTGGTTTAAAATCAATATCAACATCACTCATCTTCATATCACTAGGACGATAAGTTAAAATAGTACGACTACCATTTTCACGGTTAGCAATAATAAAACTAGATGTCGTAACATGTTCATCACTTATTTCTAAATAAGTAGTATCAACATTAATTTCATCAAATTCCTTTTTAATATTATGACCATATAAGTCATTCCCAACGATACCCATAAAAGTAGTATCCATTTTCCATTTTCCTAATAGATATGCTGCATTAGAAGCCGGTCCCCCACCACACTCTACTCTACTATGTATTCTATTTTTAGTGTTTTCAAGTGGCATGTGTTCAACAGGTAAAGTTATATCATAAGCAGCATGTCCAATACATAAAATCTTCATTCTATCACCTACTATATTTTAACACATATTTTGTTTTTTATAAACGATATTCAAAAATATAGTCTAAAATACGAACTTCGTCACCATCCACTGCTCCTAATTCTCTTAGTTTAGCATCAATTCCCATTCTACGTAATTTCATAGCAAAGCGGTTAACCGCTTCATCACCTGTAAACCTTGTCATACGAAGTAACTTTTCTACTTCACTACCTAATATAACCCAAGTATCATCTTCTTTATGAATAGTGAAAGGTTGTTCTCTTTCAAACTTATATAAAATATGACTTTCTACTTGGTCCTCTTCATAAAGTGGTTTTTTAGGGATATCATCAAGTATATCAGCAAGTTTGATTAATACTTGATCTACTCCTTCACTATTAATAGCTGAGATAGGATAGACTTCAACATCAACTTGTTTTTTAAATTCCTCTAAGTTTTCTTTAGCACCTTCAATATCCATCTTATTAGCAATAACAATTTGTGGTTTACTTAATATTTTAGGATTAAAGTTTTCTAATTCTTTATTAATAATTTGATAATCTTCATAAGGATTTCTTCCTTCGATCGCACTCATATCAATAATATGTGCTATCACCCTAGTTCGTTCAATATGTTTTAAGAAGCGATCTCCTAATCCTTCACCAAGTGACGCACCTTCAATTAATCCAGGTAAATCTGCTACCACAAAAGTACGATTATCTTTCGTTTTAACAACTCCTAAATTAGGACTTAAAGTCGTAAAGTGATAAGCAGCAATTTTAGGTTTAGATGCTGATATTTTAGATATAAAAGTTGATTTACCAACACTAGGCATTCCAACTAAACCAACATCCGCTAAAAGTTTTAATTCAACCTTAATTTTTCTTTCCTCTCCTGGTTCACCATTTTCAGCAAAACTAGGTGCAGGGTTAGTACGAGTAGCAAAAGCAATATTCCCCCTGCCACCACGTCCACCATAAGCAACAATAACTTCATCTTCCTTATTAACTAAATCAGCAATTACTAAATTAGTTTCAACATCAGTAATAACAGTTCCCTCTGGGACCCTAATAATAACATCCTCAGCTCCAGAACCATGTTTACCTTTGCCGCCGCCATTTTCACCTTTATTTCCTTTAATAATTCTTCTATATTTTAAATCTAATAAAGTGTTCAAACCTTCATCAACCTTAAAAATAATGTTGGAACCACGTCCACCATTTCCACCAAATGGGCCACCTAGCGGAACACCTTTTTCTCTTCTGAATGCCATACATCCATTTCCACCGTCGCCTGCTATTAATTCAATTACGACTTCATCTATAAACATAATTATCCCTCAGTTCTATATCCATTATATACTTTTTAAGTAAAAAAAAAAAGTAGATACACTTATTTTATAAAACCATTTAATACATATTGCGTTTCCTTAACTGTAATAAAGGCTTTTGGATCTAACTTTTTAATTAAAGCACGCAATTGATTAAATTGCTTTTTATTAATTTCGATTAATAACATATATTTTTTATGTTCAGTGTCTCTTCCCATTACTTCTACTACTGATACCGCAAAACCAGCTGCTCTAATTGCATCGACGATCTCATCACTTTGTTCTTGTAAAACAGCTTGAACTGACAAATTACCTTGAACAAATCTTTCAGATATAAGACCACCAATAAAGGTACCAGTCGCAAAACCACCTGAATAAGCAATTGCTATCCAAATACTTGTATTATCAGTACTAAGAGCTTCCTTTACAACTAAAAACCAAATTAATATTTCAATAAAACCAATGGTACTTCCAATAACTTTTCTTCCTTTAACTGTCATTATCATTCTAACAGTTCCTAAAGACACATCTAATATTCTAATAAAAAATATTTTTATACATAGCCACAATAGTGTCATTAATATTCCTCCTAGTTATCAAGTTTACTTCTTCTTCCCAAAGATGGTATTCGCAACTAATATTAGTATTATCATAACTACCACAATTATGATAACATTCATATTTTGTGAACTATTTGTTGGTTTTTGTACTACTGCAAGTATATTGCTCATCATGTTATATACCTACCGTTATCATCAAGATTAATGGTATTAAATTATAAAGAAAATTCATTAACATAACCAACACAATATTATCCGTTTTAACATATAATGTACACATTGCCATCATTGCTACCATATACGGAAAAATATTCAATAAATCAATTGGTGAAGTAATATTAGTATACGCAATATTCATAAAACCATAAAGAATACTGGATAAAATAATAAAAACTACCTTGTTGCTTACAACATCCCTAATTGACTTTTTAAAGACTAATTCTTCAGCAATTGTTGAGAAGAATAAGGTTTTAAAAATCATATAGATTATATTCAAATCTACTACAGCAACCATATTTTCTGATAATGGTGGTAAAAAGCTATCTAATAATATAAGCATTAACGCTTGAGCAATTAATGAAATTATTAACCATTTTAATCCTAATTTAAACTTAGAACCAAATTGATTTTTCAAGTCCTTTACTCCACTTTTTAAAGCATCAAAATATAAGACAAAAACAAATCCAAAAAAGATAAAATCAGAAATAAATGCATAAATCCAATTGGTATTTAAATCATTTATATTGAAAATACTAAAAATTGAATATATTATCTGATTATAAAATATATAAGATAATAAAACTAGTGTTGATTTTAATAATGTTTGTACTTTACTATTCATTTAATACCTCTCCTTTATATACTATAATAATTATATCAAAAACATAGTCAATTGCAACATAATCAGTAAATTTAATGTCAATTAATAAAATAATAATAAAAAGGATAGACATTTTTTTTTATTTATTATATAATTAAATTCCTTGCCCTAAAAGAGCAAGGAATTATTTTGTAGATATATTTGATTAAAATAATCTAAATTTGGTCGTTTGATATTTTAATCTTTTTATCTGAAGAAGAACCAGTAAAGCCATGATTTCATAATAACCATCCTCCTTCCAATTAAATGTTACAACTATAATATACCAAAAAATCAAGAAAATTACAATTATTTCTTATTTTTTTGGTACGACAAAAAGGAATGATGTGTAAAATATTACATGTTCATTCCTTTTTTATGTTGTTTTATAAGATAAAATTAGATTTGTGGGTATACACTCACTTGTTTTTTATCTCTTCCAAGACGTTCGAATTTAACATAACCGTCAATTTTAGCATAAACAGTATCATCACTACCAATACCTACATTTACCCCTGGGAAAATTTTAGTACCACGTTGACGATATAAAATTGATCCACCTGATACAAATTCACCATCTGCTGCTTTAGCACCTAATCTTTTAGCTATTGAGTCGCGACCATTTTTAGTTGACCCTTGACCTTTTTTATGAGCAAATAATTGAATATTTAATTGCATTAATTTCATAAAGGACACCTCCTTGTTTTAATTTTCAAATTTAATATTTTCTGCATATTGTTCTTCTAATTCTTTTAATAAATCAAGCATATTTTGAATTAAAAGATCAGTAATTTCAGTATGTTTTTTAATATTAATAATTAGATCATCAGAATTAGTATATTCAATACATTCTTGATCTATTTTCATAATTGCATTAACTGTTACGATAACAATACTTGATACCGCAGCACATACAATATCTTTTCCATATTCATCGTATTCCGCATGACCAATAATCTGAATTTGATTGATTATTTTATTATCATGTTTAATTCTTATCTTTATCATATTAAATAGTTTTGATTTCTTTAATTAAAACTTTTGAATATGGTTGACGATGACCTTGAGTTTTACGGTGTTTTTTCTTAGGTAAATATTTGAAAATAATAATCTTTTTCTTTTTACCATTTTTTACAACTTCACCGATTACTTTAACATTAGTTAAATATGGTTTACCAGCAACGCCATTAATCATTAAAACCTTATCGAAAACAACTTCTTTTCCTTCTTCAAGGTCTAGTTTTTCGATATAAAGAATAGTTCCTTCTTCAACATAGTATTGCTTGCCACCAGTTTCAATAACTGCTTTCATTTTATTCCTCCCACTTCTCAGACTCGCCATTAAGGTAACAAATGTTTTTAAACCTTTTTTGTGCGGTTGTAGAGTAAGGCTCTACACAATATAGAATTTTATCATAGTTTGACCTTATTGTCAAACGTTTTTCTTAATATTTCTCGTTCTGAACGATATTTCTCACCATCATAAAATAAGTGTTTATAATCACGATACATTTTATGAAGATCATTACCTTTTATTATTTTATTCTTTTTAAAATTAAAGTGATAAAAATATCTTTCTAATAAAAACCGATTAAAAAGATATTGATGAATTTTTAATTCTTTAACCACATTAATAAATAGAAACAATAAAATCAATATTGATAATAAATTTATCCGATAAAAAAAAGTAATCCAAATGACAATAAAAGATAAAATAATAGTAAATAGATGACTTAATTTAAAAGGAAATAACTTATTAATAAATAAATTAAATAGTTTAGATCCGTCCAATGGATGAATAGGCAATAAATTAAATAATAATATCGCATAATGATAATTATTGAATATTTCACTATTTAAAGTTAAGGCATAAATAATTTGGAAGATTGGACCTAAAACTAAAATAATAAATTCTTCTTTCATTGACCTATTTATTTTTTCATTAAAAACCGTGAGTCCACCAAAAGGCAAAATAATTATTTTATCAATCTTCCATTTAAAGTATAAAGCGCCTAATACATGACCTAATTCATGAATGATAATAATCGATGATAGAATGATAAAGTCTTTAAACAATCCAGTTAAAACCGCTAAAAACGCTACTAAATAAAAAAAGATGTGAATCTTTATTTTAGAGATAATCTTCATAATTAAGAACAACTCCATCTTTTTTATAAACTA
>DHPM01000004.1:79850-111401 GCA_002410935.1 Caryophanales bacterium UBA5364 | reverse complement strand
TTTTTTATAAACTAAATATAAATAGTTATTAATTGTCGTACCTAATAAATCACCCTTTTCAACATAATCATATAATTTAACGCTCACATCATTAACATTAGCATACCATAAGTCAACACCATTAACTTGTTGAATTACAACAGTTGGTCCATATCCCTCTTTCTCACCAATAAAGACGACTAAACCACTCAATTGATTAGGAACCAAATAATTAGATGCAACAGTTAATTTAACTCCATCTTTAAATACATTAGCTTCTGAATAAACTAATTTTTCACTAAAGACAGGTTTAACTGTTTGAAAGAAATCCTTGAAAGGAATGGAACTACCAAAATATTTTTGATATAGGTTATTGACGGTCGCAAATGAAAAATGAGTATCATAAACCCCTTTATAGAAAGTTGCTTGAAAACTTTTGTTGCTCTTTAAAACAATTAAAGTAATTAACGTTATAACAATTACTAATAACGTTTTATTTAAATACTTTATTAAATACTTAGGAATTTTAGTGCTTGTACCCTTTTTTAATGGTTTATTTTTTATTTGATTACGAATCATATCAATATCCATATTATCACCAATACATTATATTAAAAATGATAATAATTTAGAACTAATCAACTTTATCTATTTTAAACTTAACACTAATATAGTTAGTAATTAAATATAGTATTACTCCATATGTAATATTTAAAAGAAGTGATGAGTAAATGCTTGTTACTAATAAATTAAAATCATCTTTTATATATCCTACTGTTATTAAAAGAAGAAAGGTTGTAAATCGATATAAAACAATAGTGATAAAACTAACAATCATAATATTGATAGCATTATTAGAAATATATTGATAAATTGATTTAATAATATAAGCAAGTAATAAAAAAGTCATTGCATTTAATAAAATCGTATCTGTATAAACAACATCATATAATAGTCCTAAACCAAAGGCCCATTTTAAATAATTATTAGTTTCTTTATGAAAGAAAGGATAAATAATAATTAAACTTATTAAAGAACATAGTGGTAATAAAATACTATTAAGGGGGATAATGTTACTAATAAGACTATCAAATAGAAATGATATTAAAACAGTTACAATAACTAATTTCATTCTTTAATAGCCTTTCTTTTTAAAACAGTAACAAAACTAATATCATTAAAGTCAACACTTGATTCTACTTCAACAATTTTGGCTAAGTCAAAGTTGTCAGTCCCCACGCTTTTTACTTTACCAATTATAATACCACTAGGAAAAACATCTCCCATACCAGTTGTCGTAACTAAAGCATCAACTGGTATTTCAATATCTTCAGAAATACCTTCAATAATAAATCGGTTCTTATCTTTTTTATAACCAGTAAGTAACCCATATATATGTTTATCATCTACTTTAATTTTAATTGATATTTTACTATTTAATTCTTCACTTGTTAATAATTTAATCGTACTAGAAAAATTAGTTGTTTTAATAATCTTACCTACTAATCCAACACCATTAACAACCGGAATATTCTCAGTTATCCCACTATTGCGACCTTTATCAATCGTAATAGTATTATACCAATATCCAATATTTCGATTAACGACTAAGGCATTTAAATAAGTATAATCAGATAACGTATAATCTATTTCTAGTAACTTTTTAAGTTCCTTGTTTTCCTTTTCTAATTCATTTATCTTAGCAACATTATTATAATAACTATCAACTTGTTCTTGTAATTTCTTATACTTATTATATAGATCTTCTTTCTCATTAGCTTCTGTTATTTTGTTTTTAACATAATTAATTGGAACATTAATAACTTTATTAATACTAATCACAATATCTTTAACACCTTGTTCAAGAGGATTTAATTTTCTGTCTTCATTAACTATTTTAGTAACGACACCTAAAAAGATAGCAACGCATACTAGCACTATTAAAATAATATATTTTTTTTCTAACTTTTTATTTGTCATTTTATCACCTATATAAATTATAATATAAAATTGGCTAAATTCCTACTAAATATCATTATTTTCAAAAAAACTATAGTAATTATGCTTCCCAATAATAATATGATCAATCACTTCAACCCCTAAAACTTTGCCTACTTCAACTAAAGCTTTAGTCAAATTAATATCATCTAAACTAGGTAGTACATTACCACTAGGATGATTATGAACACAAACAATAGCAGAAGCACTTACTAAATAAGCTTCTTTAAATATTTCACGAGGATGAACTAAACTTTGGTTTAATGTTCCCATAAAAAGTAATTTGTCTTTAATAATTCTTTTATTTGTATCTAAATAAACGCAATAAAAACACTCTTGCTTTTTACTATTAAGAAGATCATGATAATAATTATAAATAATAGTTGAATTATTCATTTTTAGATTATTAAGAGATGTTATTTCTTTATTAATCCTTTTACCTAATTCTACAGCTGCGATTAAATCACATGCTTTTGATTTACCAATCCCTTTAATTTTTATTAAATCATTATAATTTAATTCTTTAAAATTATTAATGTTGCCATACTTGGATAATAACTTAGTTGCCACATTTTTAGCCGATTCATTTTTATATCCTGTTCTAATTAATATTGATATTAACTCTTCATTACTTAAATTTTCTGCACCTTTACTAATTAATCTTTCTCTTGGTCTATCTTCTATGGGTAAATCCTTAATCTTTATTGTCACCAACAACCAACTCCTCATACTTACTTAATGTCTGATTACAAATAGCACTAATAATGGCATTATCTGTAGTTGTTTTTAATAAATTATCATATTGTTCTAATATTTCTAAGAATGATTTATTAGTAACAAATACTTCCTTACTATAAGTAATATAACCCATCTTATCGAAATATCCTTGAAGTTTTTTAATATTATCTAAATCTTTAGTAACACCAATATAAACATAATACATATTATTTTCAATACTTGTAATATAATAACTAAAATCCATGGTATTCTTTAAAACACTCTCTTCACTAGAATATACCCCTTGTTGAATTAAATATACTTTTTCACCACGGTTAAAAACTGTTAATAATTTTTCTTTCTTTTCATACTGATTAATCATAAATTGAGACAACAAAAAACCAACTATTACTGCTCCTAAAATTACTGACAAATATTTTTTCATATTATCACCTATTTTATTTTACAATAATAATTAGTCTTTAATTGTCGAAAAAAATTAAGAGAAACTCTTAATTTTTTCTATTACTTTTTCAACTTTAATGTCTTCACTTTCATCTGATGTTCTTAATTTAAATTCAACCATATTTTCGTTTACCTTTTTACCAACAACAATTCTAATTGGAGTACCAATTAAATCCATATCATTGAATTTAACACCAGCTCTAGTATCACGATTATCTAAGATTGTTTCTATCCCCATACCATTTAGTTCATCATATAAATATTCTGCTACCTTTACTTGTTCTTCATCATGAACATCGATTAAGACAATCCCTACTTTATATGGTGCAATGTTATATGGCCAAACAATCCCTTTATCGTCACCCATTTGTTCAACAATAGAAGCCATAACACGTCCTGGTCCGATTCCATAAGAACCCATTACCACAGGATTTGATTGATTATTTTGATCTAAATAATATAATCCTAAACTAATTGAATATTTAGTACCTAATTTAAAAGTATTACCTATTTCAATTCCTTTTTTAAAGTATAATGGTTGACCACACTTAGGACACTTATCTCCTTCTTTAACATTTATAATATCACCTTTTTGGTCATATTTAAAATCAGTTAAATTTACATTCTTATAGTGATAATCACTCTTATTAGAACCAACAATAAAATTAGTCATTGCTTCAATATTATTATCCATAATGATAGGAATATTAATATCAATTGGTCCTGCGAAACCGACTTTAGCATTTGTGATTCTTTCAACATCAGCAAAATCAGCTAAAGCAACTTCACTAGCACCTAATAGTTTACCTAATTTAACTTCATTTACATCACGATCACCTGGGACTAAAACAGCGTAAAATTTATTATCACAATTATATATTAATGTTTTAACAAATTTATCAGCCGAAAGCCCTAAATATTTTACAACTTCTTCAATGGTCCCAGCACTTGGTGTTTCAACTAATTCCTTACTTAATAAAGTTTCTTTATTATTAGTAGTATATGGAATACAAGCACTAACTTCAATATTAGATGCATAGTCACATTTATGACATAAGACTAAAGTATCTTCACCAATTTCAGTTACGGCTTGAAACTCTTCACTTAAACTTCCACCCATTGATCCAGTATCAGCTTTGACTATTTTATAATCAATTCCCATACGATCAAAAATCTTCTTATAAGCATTAAACATCTTTTGATAAGCAACATCTAATCCAGCTTCATCAATATCAAATGAATAAGCATCTTTCATTGCAAATTCTCTAACTCTGATCAATCCAAAACGGGGGCGTGGTTCATCTCGATATTTTGTTCCAATTTGGTATAAGTTAAATGGCATATCTTTATAAGATTTTATTTTCATTGAAGCTGCGACTGCAAATAATTCTTCATGAGTTGGCCCTAAAACATAATCACGTTTATAACGGTCTTGTAAGCTAAACATACTATCGCCAAAGTTATCACGACGACCACTATTTACGTATACATCTTCAGGTATCATACAAGGCATTAAAACTTCACAAGCACCAGTATTATTCATTTCTTCACGGATAATATTATTGATGTTATTTAGAACTTTTAAGCCTAATGGCATATACATATAAATACCATTACTGACCTTTTTGACCATACCACTTCTAACTAATAATTTACCACTTTTAGATTCTTCATCTTTGATGTCTTCTCTAATGGTGTAAAAAAAACTGTCTTTTAATTTCATTCTACCACTCCCATTTCAGTTTTTTCATAGAAACATTATATCATATTTTTTATAAAAGATAACCATTTTATAATTGTTTGTATATTTTTATGCTTTTTCACCATGATAATTACTGAAAGGAATGATTTTATGGATAGTGTACCAAAAATGATATCAACTAAAGATTTAATGTATCTTAGTGATATGTTTGAATGGATGTTTACCGCTTCTAAAAAAGCAACTCACTATAGTAATGAAGTAACTGATCCTAATATTAAAGAAGTATTAACCATTGTCGCTGCTATGCACGCTAAACATTGTAGGAAGATTACTAATATACTAAATGAAGGAGGAAATGCTAATGGATAATAATAAGGTTGAAAACCCAAAAGTTGAAGTACCATCTACTCCTGAAATGAATGACCGAGATTATCTAAATGATGTTTTAGAATGTGAAAAAAATATTTCAAATAACTTAGCTACTGCTATCAGTGAAGCTAGTCATCAAGCATTATTTCAAGATATCTTTGATATGTTTACTGAATCAAAAAATTCTGCTAGACAACTATATAACTTAATGTTTCAAAAGGGTTGGTATTGTTTAGAAAAGGCAGAAGCAACTAAAGTAACACAAAAAATGAATGAACTATCTCAAAAATTAACTGAACTACCCCAATAAGAATGATATTCATTCTTTTTTTCATAATTTGACATTTATATTTAGTAGTGATAATATATAGTCGTTTTGTGAAAGAGGGAGAATATATGAAAATTAAGACAATTAATTATAAGAAATTATTGTCTACATCGTTAATTGCCTTACAATTAATTTCCTTTACCGGATGTGCTAAACCAATTGAAAAGGAAAATATGGAAATAGTCCAACCAACTTTTACTTCTACTATTGAACTAGTAAAAGAAGAAAACAACATTGAACAAAATGATAATACAATAGTTATTGTAACTAATGAAGAAATAATTGAAGAACAAGAATTAGAAGAAGTAGTACATTCAGAAACAGTTGTTGAACCAACAATTATAAGCGAAGTAAACAACTTAGATGAGTTCTTAACATTGCTAGATAGTATGCCAACAATTGAAGACTTAAATGATTATTATATGGAGCACTTCAATGAAATCAATAATGTACTTGATGAAAATGCTTATCAAATACAACTTAGTTATGCAGCTTCAGCCTACAAAAAATTAAAAAATACTAATTTAGATAGTAATATTATCTTAAATGAATTAAACAATCTAATTGTTGAACAACAGTTACCAAGAGGTATGGATGATGAAGAATGGCAAGATAATTTTGGTAATATCGTTACTACTTTAGATCCAGAACAAAGCTTATTTGATACTTATTTTTGTTTAGCTTATATGATTCATGACCATATGTGTGATGAAGAACATACGATAAATGAATTTGGAGCTACTAGTTGTAAAACACTAGTTAAAGAATTTAAGAACAAATACGAACCCCAAAAATAAAAACAGATTATTTATCTGTTTTTTTTATTGGATATAATTTAAAATCCACTTCGTTTAAACATCTTCTCTAATTCATAATTAGTAAAAGTAATAATCGTCGGTCTACCATGAGGACAATTAAATGGATTAGAGCATTTTCTTAAATCACTAATTAAGTTTTCCATTTCTTCAATAGTAATATTTTGATTAGCTTTAATACTCATTTTACAACTTAACATAATGGCAATCTTTTCATTAAACTTTTCAATATTAAAGTCTTTCTCATAACTAATAATGACTTCAATAATTTTTCTAATTGCCTCATCCTCTTGATGTGCAGGTAACCAAGTTGGATGGGCCTTTATAATAATAGAATTAATACCAAATTCTTCTACTTCAAAATTCATTTTTCTTAAGATATCAATGTTTTCTCTTAAGATAATAAATTCATTATTAGATAACTCAATGGTTATCGGTAAAAGTAAAGCAATACTATTATTATCAGGATGACCTAATTTATCTTTATATATTTCATAATTAACACGCTCTTTAGCCGCATGTTGATCAATAATATACATTCCTAAATCATTTTGACAAATAATATAAGTTCCATGAACTAATCCAACAGGATATAATTCTGGTAATCGATTCTTTACCTCTTCTACTACTTCTTTAGATTCGATTAAATCTTCATTAATTAATATTACTTCTTCTTCAACTGCTGATTCATATGGCGTTGATGATTCAAAGATTTGACTAAAATCTAATTTTAATTCTTGATAATTATCATTAGGAACTACCTCTTTTACTTCCATTTTAGGAATTAAAGTTCTAGTGTTTAATGATTTTTTTATCATATCACTAATTAATGAACAAAGCTCTTCCATTTTCCCAAACTTAATATCCATTTTAGTTGGATGAATATTGACATCGATTAAACTTGGATCAACTTCAATATTTAATACAACAATAGGATATCTATTATCTGGTTTATAAGTGTGGTAAGCATCATTAATATATCTATTTAATTCGGTATTTCTAACTACTCGACCATTAACAATCGTAACCATATTATTACGGTTAGAACGATTAATTTCTGGCATACTAATATAACCACTAACTTCATAATCACTGTCACTAGCACTTACTTCAATCATTTTTTTAGTTACATCTAAACCATAGACACTCTTAATTGTTTTTAGTAAATTACCACTACCATCAGTATCTAATAAAACATTTCCATTATTTATTAAAGTAAACTTAATATCAGGATGAGATAAAGTTATTTTATTAATATAATCAGTTATATTCGCTAATTCTGTATACAAACTTTTTAAATATTTTAGACGAGCAGGAGTATTATAAAAAAGATCATTAACAGCTATAACAGTACCTACCCTTGAATCACCTTTTTGATTACTAACTAATCGACCACCTTTATAATGAATAATATTACCAACTTCACCAGTTGAAGTCTTTAACACAATATCACTAACACTAGCAATCGATGGTAAAGCCTCACCTCTAAACCCTAAAGTATTAATACTATATAAATCATCTTCATCTAATATTTTACTTGTAGCATGCCTAGAAAAAGCTAATATGGCATCTTCTTCATCCATCCCTTTACCATTATCCGTTACTCTAATTGATTTAGTACCAGCTTCAACTAACTCTATTTTTATTTCCGTACTACCAGCATCAATACTATTTTCCACTAACTCTTTAACAACTGATGAACATCTTTCAACAACTTCACCAGCAGCTATTTTATTTGCTAATAGTTCATCCATTACCTTTATATTTGACATAACATCACCACTACCATTATAACAAATTTTTATTTAAAACTCATTAAAAGTTATATAAAAACAACATTTAAAATGTTGTTTACTTATAATTTTTTAAAAACTCTAACAAGTTATTAGCCACTTTATGAGGTAATATTTCACTTAACTCATCAATACTTAATTCTTTTAATTTAGTAATCGTTTTATATTTTTTTAATAACTCATTCTTTCTTTTAATACCAATACCTTCAATATTATCTAAAATACTTTCTAAAGTTCCTTTACTTCTAATCTGTTTATGATAATTAATCGTAAAATTATGAACTTCATCTTGTATTCTTTCTAAGTAATAAAATAGATTACTTCTTTTTTCAATTGGTATTTCTTGAATAGGATCAAAGGCTAAAAGACTACTAGTACGATGATACTCATCTTTTTTTAATCCTACAACGGGAATATCTAAATTTAAACTCCCAATAACTTCTCTTGCAATATTGATTTGCCCAATACCACCATCAACAATAATTAAATTAGGTTTAACTAAATTATCTTTTAGTACTTTAAAATACCTACGATAAATAACTTCTCTCATTGCACCATAGTCATCATTCTTATCTAAGGTAATTTTAAACTTACGATAATCATTTTTACTTGGTCGTCCATCAATAAAAGTAACCATACCCGATACATTAAAACTACCAAATAAATTAGAGTTATCAAATATTTCAATTCGGTCTAAACTTTTAAGTTTTAATAACTTCATTAATTCAGTATTAGCACCACTAGTCTTCTCTTCTTCTTTTTTAACTAATTCAATTTTTTCTTCTAAAGCTATTTTAGCATTATTATTAGCCATTTCTACTAACTTATGTTTAATACCACGAATAGGTATCTTCACATTTATTTCTAGGTGTGACGCAAGTAATTCTGCATCAACTAGATCAGGAACTAATATCTCTTTTGGTAGTAAGACATCTTTTTCATAGAAATTAGCTATATATCTAGTTAATTCGTTTGTTAGTTCATCAATTAGTGGCATAATTTTAGAATGCCTCTCAACTATTTTACCGCCTCTAATAAAGAAGACTTGAATACTAATATAATCATTATTAACATAGTATCCAAAGATATCACGATTAATATCATCATTAATCTCAACCTTTTGTTTAGCTAAAGTAATATTTATATAGTCTAATAATTCCTTTAATTCTTTGGCCTTTTCATAATTTAATTTTTCACTTTCATTAATCATTTCCGTTTTAATACGATCAGTAATTAAAGAATGATCTCCTTTTAAAAACTTAATTATTTCATCTTCCATTTCTTTAATTCGATATCCATCAATATCAAAAACACAATATCCTAAACATTGATGAATATGATAATAAAGACAAGGTTCTTTAGGATATATTCTACATTTTCTTAAAGGATACATACGATTAAGTAAATTCACCGTTTCTCTCGCTGCACTTACATTAGGATATGGTCCATATAATCTAAGGTTATGTTTCTTTTTACGATTAAGATTACGAACAATTAGTAGTCGAGGTACTTTCTCATTAGTTAGTTCAATATAAGGATAACTTTTATCATCTCTAAGTAAAATATTATATTTAGGATCATATTTTTTAATTAGGTTTAATTCTAAAATTAATGATTCCTTCTCACTACCAACAACCATATATTCAAAGTCAGCAATTTCACTAACTAATTTAGCTGTTTTACCAGTATGCTTTCCTCTAAAATAAGAACTTAATCTATTTCTTAACTTCTTTGCTTTTCCAACATATATAATAACCCCATCACTATTTTTCATTAAATAGCATCCTGGTTTATTTGGTACTAACTTTAATTTATCTTTAAACATGTTATCACCATTATTTCTTTTCTTTATATTTATTATAAGCAATTGTATTAGAAATAGCCAAAATCATTTCAGTAACCATAACAGAATATGATTTAACCGTTAGAGCATAAATAGCCCACATAAGCGAAACAAATACAATTCCTAACCTAATCTCATTAGCATCCCCTTTAAGTAGTAAATACATAGTAAAAATAGCCGCAATAATAGGTATTGAAGTTATAATGCTATTTGATACAAATAATCCAACTAAAATAAAAATAATGGAAAAAATTATTCCATGTCTTGTAATATCTTTATCTTTTGTTTTATTACATAAAAGGAAATCCGAAACGACCACAACTACACAAATACTTCCACCACTAGTAGCACCTAATAAAAAGTAATTGGTAGCATATAAGGCATTAGCAATCATATGCATAATAAGTATCGTCTTCTTTGACTTAGACCAAAATCCAATCAATAAAAAACCAAAAGCAATTATCCCTATAAGTTGTATCCACAACATACTATCACCACAACAATTATATCAAAAAAAAAGACAATTGTCTTTTTTATCTGAAAAAACCTTTTTTCTTAGTTACTTCTTGAGTTTCTTCTTTTTGTGAATTAATAATATTATCTCTAACACCCTTTAATAATTCTTTTACTTCTTCATTTGTAAGTAACCTATACTCTGGATGTTGCATAGAAAGTTCACATAATTTTAATACATTGCCTACTTGTTGTTCATTAGTATTCTTTTCTAATGTATTTATAATTTCATTACCGTTAAAATTCTTATTGAAGTTTTTTAAATCCCTACTCATTTTAGGAATTTCATTTCTAATTGCAAATCTTAAATTTTCCATTACTTCTGTTTCATAACTCATCTAAATCCCCCTTACTTAACAGATAAATTCCGAATGTGCTGGGTATTATAGCATATATTGGTAAAAATTACTAGTTTTTTTATATTATTTGTAATATTTATCATAATAAGTTATAATTAATAAGGTGATTTAATGAAAACAATCGATAAACATACTATTAATGAAATAATAATTAATAAATCGAGATTCATTTGTCTACTTTACCGAATCAATAACGAAACAGATGTTGATGAAATATTAAGTAAGGTTAAAAAGGAATACAAAGATGCTACTCATTATTGTTATGCATATATTATTTCTACTATAAAAAGATTTAATGATGATGGTGAACCTAGTGGAACAGCTGGTATGCCCATTTTAAATGTCTTAGAGAATAATGATTTAGATTATACTCTATGTATTGTTGTTAGATACTTTGGTGGTATTAAATTAGGAGCCGGTGGTTTAGTTAGATCCTACACTAAAGCTGTAACAACTACTTTAAATAATACTAATATCGTTACTTTACATAAAGGACATAAAATAATCATTGAATTTAATTATGATAAAACAAAACTAATTGATAATTTATTAAAAGATATAAAAATAGTTGATAAAGAATTTCTAGAAACAATCTTCTATACCATTTTAATCAGTGATGAAAATTATCACTCATTAGAAAATATATTACAAGAAAATAGCTTAACGATAACAAAAAAAGAATCATTATTTATTTAATGATTCTTTTTAATTATTTATTAATTTGTTTAGCAACTTCTTCAGCAAAGTTTTCTTCTCTTTTTTGCATTCCTTCGCCTACTTCATAACGGATCATTTCTTTGATTGTTCCATTATTATCACTTACATATTTACCAACAGTAACATCACCATCTTTAATAAATGGTTGTTCTTCTAAGCATACTTCTTTATAGAACTTTTGAATTCTACCTTCAACCATTTTTTCAGCTATTTCAGGTTGTTTACCTTCATTAATAGCTTGCTCTTTTAATACATTTCTTTCTCTTTCAACTGTTTCAGTTGGTACATCTGATATTCTAACATAAGTTGGTCTCATTGCTGCTGATTGCATAGCAACATCTTTTGCTACTTCTTCAGTTGTGTTTTCTAATAATGTTAATACAGCAATTTTTCCACCCATATGAATATATGAACCAAATACTTCATTATCATTTTTAGTTAATTTAGTAAATCTTCTAAAACTTAATTTTTCACCAATTTTAGATGTTTTAGCAATAATTAATTCTTCAATTGTTCCTTCATTAGGAGTATTTAATTTTAATACATCTTCTTCTGTTTTAGGATCATTAGTAATAATTGTTTCTAAGATAGTATTAACCATTTCTTTAAATTCATCATTTTTTGAAACAAAATCAGTTTCAGCATTAACTTCAACAATAACAGCATCATTATCTTTAATTAAGATAGCTGCGATTCCTTCAGCTGCAATACGATCAGCTTTTTTAGCAGCTTTTGAAATTCCTTTTTCTCTTAACCAATCAATAGCTGCATTGATATCACCATTAGTTTCTTCTAAAGCTTTCTTACAATCTAGCATTCCAGCTCCCGTAGTTTCTCTTAATTCTTTTACTAAACTAGCACTTATCATATTCATTTCCCTTTCTAAATTTAAAGACGATTATAAAAATCGTCTTTTAGTAGTTTTATTTTAAAGCTTCAATTAAATCGGCTTTTAACATCTTAGAATATCCCTTGATATCCTTTTCTTTAGCTAATTCACGAAGTTCAGCAACAGTTAATGTTGATAAATCTTTCTTTGGAGATTCAGTTTTAGCTGTTAAATCCTTTTTAATAGCAACTTTTGTTTCTTTTACTTTTGGTTCTACTTTTTCTTCGACTTCTTTTACTTCTTTTACTTCTTTAACTTCATTTGTTTTTTGTCTATCTTCTCTATATGGTCTTTCATATCTTGGTCTATTTGAATAACGATCATTATTTGAATAACGATTATTGTTGTATCTTCTTGGACGATCTTCCTTTTTCTTTACAGTTTCTAATGCTTTTTGCATTATTTCATTAGGATTATCATTTTTAGGTCTTCCTTCGCCATTAACATAATCAATGACTTCTCCACCTTGAGCTTCAACAATTGCATTAGCCATTACACTAGTAATTAATTTTACTGATCTAATAGCATCATCATTACCTGGAATAACATAGTCAACCATGTCTGGATCACAATTAGTATCAACAAGTCCAAAGATTGGGATATTAAGAATTCTGGCTTCTCTAATAGCTATTTCTTCCTTACTTGGATCAATGATAAATAACGCATCTGGTAATTTATACATATCTCTAATTCCACATAATAACTTATTTAACTTATCGTATTCCTTTTTGATTCCAATAACTTCTTTTTTAGGTAAAACATCAAAAACACCATTCTTTTCCATGTTTTCAATTTCTTCTAATCTTTTAACTCTTTTTCTAATTGTTTTAAAGTTAGTTAAAGTTCCACCTAACCATCTTTCAGTAACGTAATAAGAATTAGATCTTAAAGCTTCTTCCTTAATAGCGTCACTAGCTTGTTTTCTTGTACCTACAAATAAAACCTTTCCACCATTTGCTGAAATATCTCTTAAAACCATATAAGCTTCTTCGATTTTCTTTGCTGTCTTTTGTAAATCGATAATATAAATATCATCTCTTGAAGTAAAAATAAATTCTCTCATTTTTGGATTCCATCTTTTAGTTTGATGACCAAAGTGAACTCCTGCTTCGAGTAAATAATTCATCGAAACAACTGCCATAAATATTCCTCCTTTTGTTTTTTTCCTCCGTTACTTCATCTCTAAATACCACCAATTGGCACTAGGTATTTAAATCCATAAACGTGTGTATTTAAAAAAGCCATTACCATTATATCATAAATATAAGTAATTACAAGGCTATTTTAACTCATTTGTTAAAAAAAGAGAACTTGAATAATCTCAAGTTCTATAAAGATTATATTCTATTTAAAATTATTTGTCAATATATTAATATATTTTTTTTATTTTTTGTGCATTTTTTTCTTCACGATGTGGTTTTTCACGACAAGATATAATTTTATTTAACTTTTCAAATAAGTTTGGGTAAAAAGGACTTTCATCATTTGTTCTATAATATCCTTCAATTCCAAAGCGTTTAGTCTTAACCAAACCAAAGTCTTCATGATTATCATATAAGAAATAATTATTTTTAAAAAACATTAAATATACTTTTTCAATATCTTCTCTCGTTAATTCATCACTAAATCCATAATAAGTTAACAACTTCTCTAATTTAATTTTGCTAGCAACTTTAATCTTATTATTCACGCATATATTAGATTCAATTCCATTAACTGCATAATTTGGTGAACTATATAATAAATCATTAACTAAATTGTTTTCATTTAAAGAAAATAATATCTTACGGTATACCTTATCATAGTATTCTCTTTCGTAGTCTTCATACCCTTTTCTAATTGGGACATTATTATTATGTGT
This sequence comes from Caryophanales bacterium UBA5364, assembly GCA_002410935.1. Classification (GTDB taxonomy): domain Bacteria; phylum Bacillota_I; class Bacilli_A; order RF39; family UBA660; genus UBA5364. The sequence goes on along the minus strand of DHPM01000004.1, from coordinate 97,053 downwards.
AGAAGCAATAACTTTACCCATATAAATGTTATCTCTACTTATAACTAAATCCGAATAATTTTTATCAGCTATTTTTTTCATAAAGATCATGTTTATCTCTCCTTTTCACTAATTTTTTAATTGGTTCCAAATCAATATAGGCATAATTGGTATCATTAAAATTAGTATACACATCATCTAATTTTTTAGCTAGACTTGATATTTCTGTTAATCGTTGATTGTTATTATCAATACTAATTAATGGATTAACATATCTTTTCTTACAATCAATTGATATATAATATTTATCAACTGGTTTAATATTCGTTTTTATTACTTTATTTAATTTTTCAAACTTCGACCAAACATACTTAACTACTTCATTATCCGAATTTCTTATTTTGTCAATAATATCTCTTTCACTTAATCTATATAAATCAGCATTACTAATAACATTATAATCAATTGCCATCTTCATAACGTCACCAGTTAACTGCATACTAAGCTTATCTTCATTTAATTGCAGTAACATACTATATTTATAAGCTCCCCTATAAAAATACTCACCTATTAATAAATCACTAAATCCAATTTCATCTTTATCGTCACTATTTTTTAAAACAACAATACTCTTATATATTTTATTGATATCTTCTAATTTCCAAAAACGAGCCCAGACTAATCCGGTACTAAAAATACCTTCTAATCTATCAACACAAATATTTGGTCTTTCATTTTCAACAACCGGAAATCTTTCTATATTAATAATATCATCATAATCAACATTATCACTATCAAGCAACTCTTTTATATAAGAAGAATTTCTAATTATTTGGTCAGTTGATTTTTCTGAACTTTCTTGTTTTATATAATCCCGATGCATATAATCAATCGAATGAGCAAAAGCAGGAGTCCCAACATCATGAAATAAAGCACCTAGTGTTTGGGTTTTATCTTTAGTTAAATGCCAAACAATTAAAGCACATGCAACACTATGATCTAATCTAGAATACCAGTACTTAGTATCATGTAGAGTTAAACTATTGTAATCAACCCCACAAAACTGACCTACTCCCTTTAATCTTTGTAATTCATCACAGTTTATATATTTATCAATAAATCCTGGATAATCATTATTACATAAAATACTAAAATATTTTCTTAATTCATCATTAGAATGATTACTAAGATAACTACTTACTACCATAAATCCCCCTATTAAAGTATAAGTTAAAACTTAATTTGTATGATATATTATAACACATAAATGAGGATATGTATCATATTATTAAATAAAAATTATTTATAGTACTAGACATAATTATTTTTTTATGATAGAATTATTTTGTCCTGCAGGTGTAGTACAACGGTTAGTATATGGCCTTGCCAAGGCTAGGATGCCGGTTCGATTCCGGTCACTTGCTCCATTAGATAAAAATCATCGCATAAAGTGATGTTTATTGATTAAATCAATTCGATTGAATTGATTTTTTTGTTCTAATCCTTGTTTTATTTTGTAAATACAAAGGAGTACATTAAAGAAAGAATGAATAAATATAATAAACATTATTTAGAAGAAATAAGCATCGAAAAACATTAAGAAAATTACAGAATAAAATAAAAATAATTTTTATCAAATCGTATAATAAATAACATAATTTATCAAAGGAAAAATAAAGATAAAGATTTTAAATTGTAATCATTAACTAATATACATATTTCTGATATAATTATATGGAGGAAGTGATAAATCATGGAATATAATATTTATTGTGATGAAAGTTGCCATTTAAAAAGTAATGATAGTAATATTATGCTTATTGGAGCAATTTATTGTCCAACATCAAAAGTAAAAAAAATTAATGAGTATGTTGAACATCTTAAAGAAAATTACAACTTTTCTAATAAAATAGAATTAAAATGGAATAAAGTTGATAAAAAAACTGAAAAATTGTATTTGGATATTATTAATTATTTTTTTAATTCGGATTATTTAAAATTTAGAGTTATTGTTATCGATAAAACAAAGTTAAATCACGAAAAATATAATCAAACCGAAAATGATTTTTATCACAAAGCTTATTACGAAATGTTAAAATATATAATAACACCTGAAAATTCATATAATATATATCCAGATATTAAAGACACTAACTCATATTATTATCACCAAATAATGTTGAATTTTTTAAGGTTTAAAATGGATGACACTAATAAAAAAACAATTAAAAAAGTACAACCAATTAGATCTTACGAAGCTCCTATTTTACAAATAAATGATATTTTAATTGGAGCATTATCATATTATTATAGACATTTAGACAACAATAAAACAAAGTTAAATATAATTAATGATATACAAAAATTTTACACTAATAGTTTCGATAAAACATCATATTATAGCAATACAAAATTTAATATATTCATATGGAAATCAAAAGATGATTGCAGCGAAAATGACTAAATGTGTTTATAGTCCTTTGTCAAAAAAAATTACTGATGATGAATTATACGATTATTTTATTAAAAATATTTACTATGGTAATTTAAAAATAAATGGAATGAATATAAAAGTATTTACAACACCATTTGAAGATAATAAAATGCAAGGTTATTTCCATCTTACCACAAAAACTAAAAAGCAATTTGGAATTAAAATAAGAATGAAAGAACCTAGAGCATATTTTATTAATTATATTGTTCCAATGATAACAAATTATTTAATGTGTGATAATTGCGATAACATAAAATGTAATAAAATAAAAATATGGACTGTGCCATACAAAAATACCAAAAGGACAAAATTGCTATACAGCGACGATAAATATAGTTACATAATTATTTTAGAAAAAATTAAAAATGAAATGTATATTATTAGTTCATATTTAATAGATGAACCAGGATATTTAGAAAAGGTGTTAAAAGAATATAGTGAATACAAAAAGGTTTCAAAAAATTGAAACCTTTTATTTAGGTATAAACGGATAACGCAACTAATAAATAGTTGCGTCTCCAGGACTCATATAACCCTTGGTCATTGAGTAACTAAATTGTAGCATATTTTATTGACTATGTCAAACCATGGTAATATAACTACATTAACTATTATGATAAATATTATTAAAAATATGAATGAATTTAGTTATAAGTTTATCTTTTATAATGTCTGGATATTTACTGTTATTTATTGTAAGTCCAATATGAATAACCACCATCTATACTAACAGCAATAATGTAACTTTATTTTTAATAATAGTTATAGTAGGTTTCCACTACATTTACTATATTCTTATTAAAAAAATTGTTGATACCTACGACACTTGCTCCATTATTGAATATTAAAACTTAGTTATAATAACTAAGTTTTTTATTTTATATTATTCTTCTCTTGTTTTTATTTTAATAGCCATATAGATAATTGGAGTATCTAACATGTTAATAAACAATTTAAATAGATATGTTGATACACCAATGCTTAATACTGTCATTAATGGTACTTCTCCTATATATGCGATTGCTGTAAAAAGAAAAGTATCTATTAATTGACTAACCATAGTACTACCACTTTTTCTTATCCATAAAGCTTTATATTTTTCTCTTAATTTACTATATAACCAAGTATCATAAAATTGGCTTATAACATATCCGGTTATACTAGCAATCGTAATTCTTATGTTTAAAGTAAATATCGTTATTAAACTATCGTTCGCAAAATCATTGACACTAGGAACATATAGTAATGATAAACTCATTAAAATAGTCATTGCTACCATACTAGAAAAACAATAAAAAATAGATTTTCGTGCTACCTCTTTACCATACTTTTCGTTTAATATATCAGTTGCTAGAAAGGTAGTTCCATATAAAACATTACCTAATGATGTTTCAACCCCAAATAAATATACTAATTTAACGGTTTGAATATTTGAGATAATAGTTGATAAAACTAACCATATAAATAATCCGGTTTTTCCATAAAATTTATAAAATAATAGTACTCCTACAAAACTAATAATTAAGGTGATAACCCAATATAATTCATTCATGATAACACTCCTATATTGATTATATCACAATAAAAGTAGAACATATTTCTTTTATGTTCTACCTTTTATTTAAATTAAAATATTAATCCACTTTGCTTTTCTTTTGTTCTAACATCGTAATAACGTTTGCACTCATCAGATAACTTTAAGTTATTTTCTTTTTCTATTTCTTCTAGTATTTCAATAATCTCAAGTTCACTAATCTTCTCTAAATACTTTTCAAAATTAGGATACTTTCTTAATATTCTTTTAAATTTAGATTCATAAAATGCAGGAGCTATAAAAGAGTTACCAACCGAGTACGGAAGATTACGGTTATGATATCGATCAAAGACACAACCTTCTTTAATACATTCATAAGCTTCAGCATAATCAAATAATGGTGCAAAAGTGGTTTTATCACCATTCTTTTCAAATAAGAAGTTAGCTGATACCCTATCTGCTTGTCCCATAACATAGTCGAGTGATGTCATCTTAAATATTGCATTAATTAGTTCAGGATAATCTTCTACGCGGCAATATTTTTTTAATTTAGTTATGTTTTTATAATCGGGTTTTGTTTTTTGATTAAAACCTAATTCAAACATATTAACATATTCACTATCTTTATTCATAAAGTTTTCAGATAAGATACCATATAAAGTCATATTCTTGCCACAATCCATAATAGCAGGGATGTTATTAACGGTTTGGAGTTCTAACCTTTTAGCAATTTTAGGCCCAATTAACTCATTTAAAATAGTATATAAACGATTAGAAAATTTAAAACGATAATATTTTCCATTAACCTCATGCCAATGAAAGGCGTTTTTAGCATCATGTGTACTTGTTTTTGTTTCGGCAACGATTCTTTCTACCTCTTCATCTGCTCGATTGACTAGTTTAATGTGAATACAATTATCAACATCATAAACATTTTCAAACACAATACATAACTCCCTTTCTTAATGATTAACTATTATAGCATAATAAAAATTAATTACAAATTCACAAATATCAAAACTAATTTTTCTAGATTGCTTTTTTATGTGATTATAGTATAATTTTAGTTGAAGACATATGAGAAAGGAATTTTTTAAAAATGAAATCAAATTTAAAAAAACTTGGATATGCGATATTCCATAAAACTTTTATAAGAATTAAGGAATACAACAAAGAAGCTTTAAAAGATAAAACTTATATTATGTGCCCTAATCATACTAGTGATTTAGATGGACCAGTACTATGGTCATCTAATGAAAATATGAAAATAATGGCTAAAAAGGAATGCTTTAAAAATAAGTTAATGGCTAAATTCTTAACTAGTATCAATATTATGAGTGTTGACCGTGATAAACATGGTGGTTCTGAAATGAAAGAAGCTATTCGTTACTTAACTGAAGATGAAGAAAAAAAAATATTTATGTTGTTTCCTCAAGGTACAATATCAGATATTAACAAAAATACTTTAGCTCGTATTAAAAATGGTGCCTTTTTTATTTCAGCTATGTCTAATACCCCAATGGTTCCAGTCTTTATTGAACAACCACGTCTATTTAGAAAAAGCCGTATTGTTTATGGTGAAGAATATATACCTGATATTCTAACTGAAAAAAGAAAGATTGATCGTCAAAAGTTAGAAGAAGCTAAAGCTTATTGGCAACAAGAAATTTTTAAATTACAACAACAAGCAGTTGAACTTGAAAATAGACCTATTAGAAAAATTAAATTAAATAAAAAACATGCCAACAATAATTTTGGTTAAAACTATTCTTTTGAATAGTTTTTTTATTTTTTTGAAACATTTAGTAGTGTATAATTGTATTAATAGTAGGGAGGAAATATTATGCTTAATATGAAAGAAAACGATATTAAAGAAACTATCGAAAAATATAGTAATATGATTTTTCGGATCTGTATTATGTATTTAAGAAATAATTTAGATGCTGAAGACGCTTATCAAGAGATTTTTATTAAGATAATGGAAAAGTCACCACTATTCGCTAATGAAAACCATCAGAAAGCATGGATTATTACGGTAACTACTAATCATTGTAAAAATATTTTAAAAAAGAGAACCTACTATAAAACGATTACTTACGATGAAAATATTAATATTCCGATCAATGATAAAGAAGATAAAGAAATATTAAGTATAATATTTACCCTACCCTTAAATTATCGAAATGTCATATATCTTTATTATTATGAAGGATACTCAACTAAGGAAATAGCTAAAATACTACATAAGCGAGAATCAACAGTTAGAACATGGTTAAAAAGAGCTAGAGAAAGTTTAAAAATATTGATTGGGGGTGTTTTTGATGAATAAAATTTATAATGCTTTTTCAAGTATCAAAGCAAGTGATGAATTAAAAGAAAAAACATATCAAAAAATAATGGAAAATAATAATGTTATTAAAACAAAAAAAATGAAAGTTTTCTATGTATCATTAGTTTTAACAAGTATAATTATATGTATCTTTTTATATAATTATAGTGATTCATTTGAAAATTTTACTCCTAATAATGATCACACCATGACCACTAAATCTGAAACTGATGTTATTATGTATAATAATAACAAATATGTACTTGATAATAATATTATAATTGATATGGATATGTTAGATAAAAAACTAGATATTATTATAACTCAAGATAATATGATGGAGTCATATAATAGTAATTCTAGTATCATATCTATTTATAGCATCAAAAACATAGATGAAGCTAAACAAATAGCTGTTTTAAAAAATAATATGATCTTAGTCTATAAAATTGATATATGAAAAATCGAAAAAAATAATAGAAAGAGGTTAAAAATGAAAAAAAGTTTTATTTTATTAGTCCTAATGGGAGTTTTCGCATTCCTTCCAATTAATGCTAAAGCGATGTTAAGAGTTGATGATAATGGTAATCCAATCAAAGAAGATGTTAAGGATGGAACTGTAACGATATTATCAGAACCAACTGATAGTGGTACTAGTAATAGTTCACCAGGGATAAGCCCAGAAGAAAAGGAACGTTTACTAGAAAAAGGAAATTTAGATAACGAGAATGTAAGTAGTAACGATATGCCAATTAGTAGTGATGATGATATTATTACTGATGATGCTAAGGATTTAGTGAAAGCAACTGGTTTAGACAATGCTGAACTATACACTGAATCTGCAGCTAACGATGATAATAATTTCTTATACATTATCCTATCATCAATAGTTGGTTTATCAATCGGTTCAGTTGGAACATATTTATTTATTACTAAAAGAAAATAAAAAGAAGAAAATATTTTCTTCTTTTTTATTTTAACCTTTTTTAAGTTTTAATTTTGTAACCATATTGGTTATGATAAAGAACAACACCCCAAAGGCTAAAACAATTATCATATTGGTGAATATTGGTCTTAATTTATCTAATGAAAAATTAGTTAATTCAACTATATCATTATTAGTTTTAATATACCAATATGATGGTAAGAATTTAGCGATTGAAAGAACAAAATTACCAAGAAATTCTTGCGGAACAAAAGCACCACATATAAAACTTGATCCTAAGGCTATAACATTTACTATTCCATCTGTTGCTTCTCTATTCCTAACTAAATTGCCTATTAAAAAACCAATTGAAAGAACCGTTACCGAAAATACTAATGAATTAATTATTAAAAGTAATCCGTAATTAGTAAACATAGCTTTTGGATATAAAACAATACTAATACCTACATAGATTGACCATATAAGTAACATTAAACAAAAGTTTCCTGCAAATAATTGCCTATTTATTTTTTTATAAGAAAAATTACTTACTAAATTCCTTCTTTTAATTTTAGTATCATTAAAAGCATTCATTATCATACCTATGATATAAACTGATATTGCTAAAAAAGTATAATTTGAAAAATTATAATAATAATTTATATACCCAACATTAGTCATACTAGTTTTTTCACTATAAAATACTTCACCTTGTTGTTTTAAATCAACTTTAATATTTTCAATAATCTCTTCTTGATTCATACCACTGGCGGCATATACCTTACTAATATTTAAAAATCTATCTAATAATATCTCAGTATAAATAGCACCATAAGAATCAGGAATATTCATTGTTTCTATTTTAGGATTTTTTAAAGTTATAAAGTCTTCAGTAAAGTTTTCTGGGATGATTAAGATATAATCTACTACTCTAAAAAATAAGGCATCCCTTAATGATTCTTCATCTTCTTTTACTGATTTGATTTTAGCATTTTCTTTTAAATAATCATTAAACCCTTGAATTAAAACAGTTTCATTATCGTTATTAATTATTGCAACATTTGGTTTTATAGCCGTAAAATCATTGGTTTTGACTCCTGTATTAGTTGCAAATACAGCTAATGCTACAAAAATGACAGTATATATGATAATAGTAGTTCGGTATTGTTTCATAATTTTAAAATAATTTTTAAATACTGTCATACTTCTTCCTCCTTATAAAATGATAGGAAATAATAATCATAACTAATGAAAATATTAATAAACTAATAACATTATATATATATCTATTAAAGGTTTCATAGTAATAAAGAGAATATAACCCATCAGTAATCATATTAACGGGATTAATTTTAGCTAGAATAGGCATCTTATCTGCAATAATATATTTCATATTTAATACCATCATTCCAGCTAAGAAACAGCATAACATGGTACTTGAGATTAAAATTGACATTTTCATGTTCTCACTTTTTCTGTTACTAACACCAATTAAAGTCCCCAATGATATACCAGCAAAACTACCAACAAAAGTAAGTAATATAACAGGAATTATTTGACTTCCAAAGTTAATATTTAAGATAAACACTAAATAAATAAGTAAAATTAATACTTCACTATATTGAATAACAAAACCGGCTAATAACGATGCTATTAATAATTTAAATTTATGAATTGGAGAAACACTAACGCGTGCTCCTTTTTTACTTAAATTAGCTTCTGTTTCAACAACTGCATTAACACCAAATGCGCCTCCATAAAGACAAACCATACCAATTAATGTATAAAAATATACAACTGAAGCATCAATGTTTTTATTACTTATATCATTAAAATTACTGGTATTTTCATTTAACTTATTTAATACTCCATTTTTAATAACTTCTGGGTTATAATCACTAATATTATTAATAACACTTACAACTTGATAATAATTATCAACTACATTTTTTATCGTTGATGGTCCAACACCATTTGATTTAACAACCACTCCTATTTTATCTTTAATAATAATATAACCCGATACTTCTCCATCCTCTAACAATTTTTTTGCTTTTGCTTCATCAACATATTTAGTATTAAATAATTGATCATCTCCAGTTAAAGAGAGTGATTCAATTAAATCTTTAAAGTTTTTTTCATTTTGAAAACTTTCATTATTAACGACTGCTAAATCAATTTTTTGGAATTGTTCACTGCTTGTTAAATTAGAAAAAGCCAAATTAAATAGTGTTGCTAACACTAATGGAAATACTAAAGTCCAAAAGATAGCTGATTTACTTCTTAAAAGAATTTTTAATCGATTTATAAAAATATGTCTAAACATCTTAATCCCTTAATTCTTTTCCAGTTAATTCTAAGAAGACATCATTAAGAGTTGGTAATTCAGAAAATATTTTATTATATTTAATTTTCTTTTCTTGCATATAATCGATTAAATCATTTAAGTTATGTTTTCCTTTTTTATAAGTAATATATAGAATATTATCATGATAATTAACTTCATCAACATTCTTAAATGACTTTATTTCATTTAAATGTTTTTCATTAAGATTATCTATTTCAACTGTTACTTTTTCCTCAATATTAATTAATTCTTTTAGTTCCTTTGAAGTACCACTTGCAATAATACTACCTTTATCTAAAATAATAATACGATTACAAATTAGTTCTACTTCTTCCATATAGTGAGTTGTATAGACAATTGTTGCCCCCTCTTTATTTAGTTTTCTAATGCCATCTAAGATGTTGTTTCTACTTTGAGGATCAACTGCTACAGTTGGTTCATCTAAGAAGATAATAGAGGGTTTATGAGCAATACCACAAGCAATATTAAGTCTTCTTAAAAGACCTCCACTTAATTGCTTTGGATAAAACTTTTTAAATTCATTTAAGCCAACTAATTGAATAGCATCTTCAACATATTGAGCTCTTGTTTTTTTATCCGTTATATATAATCCACAAAAATAATTAATATTTTCAATAACGGTTAATTCTTCAAATACTGCCACATCTTGAAATACTACCCCTATTTTACTTTTAATCTCATAAGAATCAGGAGTCATTTCTTTACCTGATATTTTAATACTACCACTATTAAACTCTAATAACGATAATATGCAATTAATAGTTGTTGTTTTCCCACTACCATTGGGACCTAAAAGACCAAGTATTTCTCCCTCTTCTACTTCGAATGATAAATTATTTAAAGCTTTAAATTTACCATAATTTTTAGTTAAGTTTTTTATTTTTATTATATTTGACAATTTTCTCACTCCTTAAACAAAATTATACTATTTTTCCCATGTTTTAACAATTATATTTTATTCATTTATAATTATTATATTTCATATTCTATTAAGCCTGTTTTAGTCAGCTTATATGTTTTATCACATACTTCTAAAATATATTTTCTATCATGTGAGATACTAATAATAGTACCTTTATAATTAGATAACACTTCTCTAATAATAGGGTTAGATAAAGGGCTAAGATTACGAGTTGGTTCATCTAACAATAAAACATCACAATTATCTAATATCATTTTTAGAATAAATAATTTAGCCTTTTGTCCACCACTTAAATGATAAACTTTATTTACCATTTCTTCTTCCGTAAACTTCATACATCCCATTAAAGTTCTAGCTCTAGTTTCATCATAATTATTAGTATCACTTAATAAAAATTCTAACGCTGTTTTATTTGCATTTAACGATTCATTATAATTTTGAGACATATAACCAATTTTAATATCTTCTCTATTTTTTAATTGTTTATAAATATATTTAAACAAAGTAGTCTTCCCAACTCCATTTTCTCCAATAATAACAATATGTTTGGGTCCCCTTACTTCTAAATTAATATTAGTGGCTAATAATTTATCACTGATTAATAAATTATCTAATTTTAAATCAAGGATTAACTTATTATTAGGAATAGAGATATTACTTTCAAAATTAAATTTAATTGCTTCTTCTATATCTGGAATATTAAGAAAATTACTTTCTTCATTCTCCATTCTTTTTTCTTGTGATTTTAAAGATTTCATTTTCTTAGCTAATAACTTTGCTCCATGAGGATCAGCCCTTGTAATTGTTGCTTGTTGATGCTCAACCTTTTGATATATTTGTTGCCATCTCTCCATTTTCGATTTATGAATCGAACGTTGTTTTCGTGCCACTTGCGTTTGTTTTATAATCATCCCTAATCTTTTTTGAATATAATCATTATAACTAATTCGTTCAATAGTATGTTTAGCTTCCGTCTTTCTTTTTATTTGTTCTAGATGAACAATTACATTGGCAGTATGCTCTAGTAATACTTCATCATGAGAAATATACAAAATAGGTACATCAATACTATTAATGAATTCTTCTAACCATTCTAAAGTACTAATATCTAAGTCGTTAGTAGGTTCATCTAATAATAAAATATCGGGATTATTAATTATTATTTTAGCAAGTTGTAGTTTAACTTTTTCACCACCAGAAAGAGTTTCAATAACTTGTTCTTCATCTATCCTATTGGTATTAATTCCTAACTTTGATAATACTTTTTTATTTTGAATTAATTCATTATAATTATCATAATTAATCTCATCTTCTGGATTATTCTTTAGTAAATATTCTAACATAGTATGACTATTCCATTTAGAATTTAGTGTTTGTTCTAAATACCCAATATTAACATTCTTTTTTATAATTTGACCACTATAAGTACAGTAATCATCAATTAATTCATGATTATAAATTAATTGTAAAAGAGTTGTTTTACCATTTCCTTCTTCACCAATAATAGCTATCTTATCGCCGCGATTAAATACTAAATTTAAATTATTAATTAAAACTCTGTTTGTTTTTGTTAAATTAATTGTAATATTTCTTAACTCTAACATAGTCACCACCTCAATATAATTATTTTACTCTTTCTTACATATTATGTCTTTTCTATTTTAACATATATGAGAGCACAAAAAAAGCAACAATTAAATGTTGCTTATATTATATTATTTTATTTCAATAACTTTTTTAGTTTCTATTTCTTCTTTTTTAGGAATAGATATTTTTAGTAATCCATCTTTGAATTCAGCATTAATATTATCTGATTCCATATCACCTAAATAAAATGATCTTTGATATTTCCCATATTTTCTTTCACGGCGAATATAATTTTTAGTTTCATCATTTGATTCTGCTTGTTTTTCAGCAGTAATAGTTAAATAACCATTATTGCATTCAATCGAAATATCATTCTTATCGAATCCAGGAATATCCATTTCAATGTGATAATCACCTTCTTTTTCATAAATATCACATTTCATATCATTTCCCTTTGTCGAAGTAATAAAATCATCAAAAAGGTCATCTAAATAAAAATTTCTAGAGATTAAACTCATATCTACACTTCCTTTCCTAATTATAATTTTAACACAACTTTTAGCACTTGTCAAGAGCGAGTGCTAACCCCTATAATATTATTATAGTCAGAAAAGGAAAAAATATTCATTCTTTTTTACTTTTAAATTATTAAAGATACCGTATCAACCTTTAATTTTGTTTATTAAATAAAAACCTTTTAATTTTTAAAGTTGAAGTTTTTTCAAATTCCGTTAATCTAATCTTTATATCATGAACTCTTTTATAGTCAGATAATTTCTTATTAACTTCACTTAAATATTCTAATAAAACCTTTTTTATTTCTTCTTTTGCTTCTGGATGTTCTAAAATCTTTTGTTTAATAATATCTGTTATCACAACTTCAGCAGTAAGTTTACCACGATTATTTACAACATCTTCATATACTAATGATTCTTTAACTAGATGATTTTCATTTAATAACGATTCTATTTCTTCAGGAAAAATATTTTTACCACTAGCTGAAACAATAACATTTTTACATCTTCCTAAAATCCTTAAAAAACCATCTTTATCAAACTTACCTAAGTCACCGGTATACAAGTAACCATCCTTCATAACCGCTTTAGTAGTTTCTTCATCACCATAGTACCCTAACATAACTTGAGGACCTTTAACAGCAATTTCACCAATCCCATATTCATCAGGATTAGTAATAATCACATCACTTCCAGGCATTACCATACCAGTTGAATCATCTTTATATACAGTATCACTATTTAAAGTTACTAAAGGTGCACATTCCGTTAGTCCATAACCTTGAATAGCTAAAATACCTAAATCTCTAAAATAAGCTGAAATCTTAGGATTAACAGGTGCTCCACCCATCATCAATAATCTTAACTTGCCACCAAATTCATCATGAATTTCTTTAAAGATTTTTCTTTTAACCACCATTTTCTTTTTACCTAAAAGATTGGTTAGTTTCATAGCTAATTTAACTTGTCTAACTTTATTCTTCTTTTCAATAGCAGTAACAATTTTATCATAAAAGGCTTCAGTAACCCTTGGAACAACCATCATTGTTGTTGGTTTAATGGTCTTCATGTCCTTCGGTAAATTCTTTAAGTTATCTCCATATGCAATAGCTGCTCCTGATGCTAATGGGAACAATAAAACACAAGTAGACTCTAGCGTATGATTAAGTGGTAAGATTGAAAGAAAAGTATCATTTTCATCCACTTTTACCATCATTTGCCCTGCTTTAACATTAGACATAATATTCTTTTGGGATAACATTACAACTTTTGAATTAGATGTCGTACCAGACGTAAATAATAAGGCTGCAAGAGCTTCATTATCAATTGCCTCATTAATATCCATACCATTATTAATTAATCTTTCACCTTTATTAATTAAAGGTTTAATATCATCATCCATATTTATATAATGTTTAACCTTAACATCACTAGCTATTTTTTTTAATCTTTCTTCAAATTCATTAGAATAAATAATTGCTTCAACATCAACTCTATCAAGACAATTTTTAATTTCATGATCACTTAATTGTTTATCTAATGGAACAACTACTCCTACTCCACAAAGAGTCGCTAAATAAGATAATGCCCATTCATAACGATTCTTACCAATAATAGCTATCTTCTTACCCTTTAACCCCATATCAAGTAAAGCAGCTTTAAGATAGTCAACGTCACCTTTTAATTGTGCATATGTTATTTTATCAAATTCCTTATTTTTATTCTTTTGATAAAAAGCTATTTTGTCATGATGAGTAACATACCTCACTTCCAACATATCTAAAATATTTTTAAATTCAATAACATCATATGTTTTCATATTTCCTCCATAATCCCTATTTCAGGACTTTTTTGAATAGGTGTTTCTAAAATAATATTACTATCCAGTTCAATTTTATGAACATAAAAATTAGTAATGATAATAAATATATCTTATAATCCACCTCCTTAATATCATACCATAAAATTAATTTTCAACATAATTCAAAATTAAAAGGCGGTTATTATTTCTTTAACTAAGTTAGCGCATACAATATCGTGGAGGTGGAGAAAATGCTTGAAAAAGAATTTGAAGATAACTTCTTAGAAGAAAAAAAGGATTATGACTTTAAATGCAAAAAGGATGATTGCTGCGTATGTATAAATGTTTATACAAAATGCGATAAAGATCATCCTTGGAAAAAAGATGAAAAATTCTATAAAGATGGTAAAAAAGAAGATTGCTGCGTATGCATCAATGTTTATACTGAATGTGAATAATAAATTAAAAACTAAAAGTAAAGAATCTATAATTAGATTCTTTGCTTTTTATTTAGATGTGCTATAATATTATTATGTTTAGTAATGTAAGGAGAGTATTATGGAATTAAGAAATAATTTAAAAAATTTAGGAGTATTTAAAGACTTTTCTGATGGATCTTTAAAGTCCGTTTTTGAAGCAGGAAACAATGAAATTATCGAAATAAGTTTACTTATGAATAAAAAGTATGATGTTATATGTGTACCAACTCATCATTTTTGTAATTTAGGTTGTGTGATGTGCCATTTAACTAATAAAGGTTTAAATAAAAAGATGAAAGCAATTAATATTGATAACTTTATCGAAGCTTTAATTAAAGGTTTAACTAAACCAACTAATGACAAAATAAAAAGAAGAACTAATAAAGATAAACTACTTATTTCTTTTATGGGTGTTGGTGAACCATTACTTAATTTAGAACTAATTGAAGAAGTATATAAAAAAGAAGATGAATTAAAAAAGTTACTTGGATATACAGAAATTAATTATGCAGTATCGACAATGATGCCTAATGATAATGTCTTAAAATTAATAAATCTAGTAACTGAAAATAATATCCCATTAAAACTTCATTTTTCAATGCATACACCACTTGATGATAAAAGATTTAAACTAATCCCATCAACTAAAGTAAAAGTTGAAGAAGCCTTAGCTTACTTAAAGGAATACCGAGATAAGATGCAAAAGAACGAGAAAATAATGGATAAATATAATATCTTTCATCGCACTAATGATCCAGTTGAAATCCATTACACGCTTATTGATGGAGTTAATGATAGTGATGATGAATTAGATACCTTATGTGAACTATTAAAAGAATATCAAATACCAATTAAGTTTATCAGATTTAATCCAATTAATGAATTGAAAATAAGTAACAAGGAAGAGAAATGGATTAAAACAATTAATGAAAAAGTACCTGGTTTAAGAGTTAAAACTTACTCTCCTCCAGGAAGAGAAATTGGAAGTTCATGTGGTGAATTTACAAAACATTATTATCACCAAGAAATTGAAACTGAGGAACAATTAAATGAATTTGATGAATGGAAAAGACTTCACCAAATTCATGAAGATAATCGTACTGATTATTTAAGTTGGGATGAATACTTTATGGCAATAGCTAAGTTATCTGCAATGCGTAGTAAAGACCCTTCAACTCAAGTTGGTGCTTGTATTGTTGGAAGAGATAACAGAATATTATCAATTGGTTATAATGGGGCTCCAAATGGCGTTGAAGATGAAGCATTCCCTTGGAAACGTGAAGGTCATGCACTAGAAACAAAATACCTATATGTATGCCATGCTGAAATGAATGCTATTTTAAATTATCGTGGTAGCCGAAAGGATTTAGAAAATGCTAAAATATATGTTGATTTATTTCCATGTAATGAATGTGCTAAATTAATTATTCAGTCAGGTATTAAAGAAGTTATCTACTTATCTGATAAATATGCTAAGACAGATAATGTTATTGCTTCTAAAGCCTTATTTGACATGTGTGGTGTAACTTATAAACAATTAGATAAAGATAAAATGCAATCAATAACTATTTCACTTGAAGAACAAAAACCAAGATAATATGAGAAAACTTATTACCCTTGATTTAGGACTTTTAACATTTTCTTTTATAATTGGTGCCCTAGCCCTATTCTTTGGAATTAAAAACTCCTATTATCAACATCTTAAATCAAAAGATTTCATACATATTCAAGCCACTCTTATCAGAAAAGAAACATATTCATCTGATGAGGATAGTAATTCTTATCGATTAATTTATTCTTATACAGTAAATAATAAAACTTATGAAATAGCTACTAATTATGGAACTGCTATCACACCAAAAATCGGATCAGAAAAAAACATAAAATATAATCCAAAACATCCAGGACAAGCCGTAATTACCGGTTATTCTGAAAATACAATGTTAATAATTTGGGGTATTAGTTTTATGTTAATAACAAAAACAATAGGAAAACGATTATTTATTGACGGATATTTAAAACTATATCATACTTCTTTAGGATTATTTATGACACTATTTGGAGTATTAATATATTACACCATATATACTACTAGAGAAACACTTTCACTATCACTTAATAAAGAATTTAACCCTCCAGGAATGTGGCTAACAATTCCAATAATATTTATCATACTAGGGCTCTATTCAATAATCCATTGTCAATTTAAACCAACAAAAAAACTAATCAATCGATTAGATAAAAAATAATTTAAAAGGAAGCAAAATTAA
>DHPM01000004.1:75346-79700 GCA_002410935.1 Caryophanales bacterium UBA5364 | reverse complement strand
ATTTAAAAGGAAGCAAAATTAATTGCTTCCTTTTTAATCCTCATATTTATTATATTTTGTACTAACACCTTTAGCTTTTTCAACTGGATACTTTAATTTATTTTTTTCCAACTTTGCTAAGACGATTGTTTCTAAATCAACATCTAATTTATCTGCCATTAAAATACAGTAGTTAACAACATCCGCTAATTCATCACACACTTCGTTTTTATCATAACTATTATTCCATTGAAAGCATTCTAATAATTCAGCTGCTTCAATAGTAATAGATTTAGCTATGTTTTCCGGAGAATGAAATTGATCCCAGTCTCTTTCTTCATTAAATTCTAGTATTTTTGTTTTTACTTCATCCACAATATCACCTAAAGTGATTATAACATATAAACTGCATATTATAACTTTTCTAATACATTATTTTCTAAGTCTTCTATTGTAAATAAATAATCAACATAATGATAAGCTTCTCTTAAATTATTTTTTGTTGATATCCAACCTTTACCATCAGTGATCCAAACAAATTTTACACCATCAATTTTTGATATATCTTGTCCTAGCTTTGCATAACTCCTAGCAGTTTCATTCAATTTTGAACCACTACCACTATAGAAATTAGTTTCACAAACAATAATACTTCCTTCTATACCTTTAAAAACAAAATCAAACCTTTTATTTGTGTTTTTATCTTCTTCATATAATATTAAACTATCTAATACATTAGTATTATAATGTTCTGCTATTTGTTCTTTAGTTGCTTGACATAAGTAATCTACATTTGGAATCTTTTTTATGAAACCTTCAACTAGGGTTTCCATAATTTTTCCAGTCCTATTTTTTCTAGCATTAGTATCTAACCCAACCTCAACGCCAGTTACATAATCAACAAGATTTTTAATTCTCTTTTCCTCAAATAATTCAGCTAATCCACTTTCTCTTAACAATTTAGAATAATCTTTAATATCTCTATTCAATTGTTTAAAATCAAAACAAATAAATTCACCATCTATAACTTTAATTTTTCCTTCTCTTACAGCCAAAAGAATAGGTATTGCCTCTAAAACATCTGGATATTCAACTACTAATTTTTCAAATTCTTCTTCAACGTTTTCTTTACCTATTAAATAATTTAATAAATTCAATTGCATCTCAACTTTTGATACATTTTTATATACTTTATCAAAATCAACATAATAATTATATGTAGCTATTGAGTCCTTTAAACTATTAATGATCTCTTCAAAACTTCTTTTCATTTATTTTCACCTAAAAACCATAATTTTTACGAAGGAAATATATTTCCTTCCTGATTTTCCTTTCATATAATTTGCAGAAAAGAAAGCATCTTTTTTATTAATTAATAAAATGTGAAGTCCCAATCTCTTTATTCTTTTTTCTAGCTTAATGTTCTTTTTATTCTCTTCTGCAATCATTCCCATAAATAAAATGGCTAAAGTCTTTTGTATTTTTTGTTTATGCTCGCCATATTTCTCTGATAGTTGTTCTATTTTTAGTATAACATCTTCTATTATATTTTTTTGGTCATATTGTATATTTCAACAAAGTCTACATATATTTCTTCACCAGCATATATCTTAGATAATTCAAATAAATCTTCAAAATAATCTTTTTCATTTATAACTATCTTTGTTATCACAATTCATTCTCCTTATAGTTATATCTAAATAATCCTTTTCTTTATCGATTCCAATATAATACCTGTTTAATTCATTTGCTACAATTCCTGTAGTTCCACTACCATTAAAAGGATCCAATATAATATCATTTTCATCAGTAGAAGCAAGAATGATTTTTTTTAATAATTCTTTTGGTTTTTGTGTTGGATGTTTACCACATTTTTTTTCACTTGGTTTTGTAAGGGAAGTCTCCCAAACATCTTTCATTTGTTTCCCACCATTTATTTTTTTCATTAATTTATAGTTAAATTTATGTTTAGCTTTTTTAATATCTTTTTTGGCCCATAATATGGTTTCTGTTGAATGAGTAAAAGCCCTACAACTTATATTTGGTGGTGGATTTGTTTTTCTCCATGTTATATTATTTATTATTTTAAACCCTTCTTCTTCCAATGCCATACCGATAGAATATATATTATGCATTGTACCACTTATCCAAATCGTTCCATTGTCTTTTAAAATTCTTTTGCAACTTCTAATCCATTTACGATTAAAATTATGTTTAGTTTTAATGTCAATTTTTTCATCCCAATTAGCTTTTTTAACACTTGTCATTTTACCACTATTGCAAGTAATACCATTACCGGATAAAAAATAAGGTGGATCAGCAAATATCATATCAATAGATTTTTCTCGGATTTTCTGTAATATTTTAAAAGAATCACCATTTATTAAAAGAAAATCATTTGTTTTATAATATTCTTTCACTTTTTTTTCAAACACATTAATAATTGGTAATAATTGTTTCTTCAACACTACCTCTACCTTTACCATTAGAATTAATATTTCTCTTAGCTTTAATAACTCTTATATTATAATCTTTATACAATTCGTTTATAAATGGAGTATTATGATTGGAAAGCATAACCTTTACTCCTTTTTTATCTAATCTTTTATATACATCAAATAATCTTCTTTGTTCTTCTTTCCCAAATCCATTTTCAGTATAACTTGTAAAAGAATTATTTAGTGTGTCATATGGAGGATCAAAATATACGAAATCACCTGATTTAGCATTTTCGACTGATTTTTCAAAATCACCATTCATGATTGTAATATCATTCATAATTAAATATGTATGGATAGTTAACAAATTTTCTCCATCATAAGTATTTAATTTTAATTTTTTATTAAATGGTACATTAAATTCATTTTTGCTATTTACTCTATATAGTCCGTTAAAACAAGCTTTATTTAAATAAATTGTTCTTGCTGCACGAGTATAATCACTCATTTTAGAAATACTAGATTTATTTCTATCTTTATTTCTAATTTCATAATAAAACTCTTCAGAATTTTTTGCTTCATATGCTTTTAATAAATTACACATCTTAGTGTATTTTTCAAAATCACATAATACCCTATAAACATTGATTAGCTCACCATTAAAATCGTTTATAACCGCTTTTTTGGGAGCAAGGTCAAAGAATAAAGCCCCACCGCCAACAAAAGGTTCATAATAACACTCTATATCTTCTGGAATATATTTTTTTAGTTCTTTAATTATTTGTCTTTTTCCTCCTGCCCACTTCACAAAAGGTTTTGCTTTTATCATTTTATATTCCCCCTTTACATTTTCTTATATAATTATACCATCAATATTGAATTATTCCTACTAAATCAGTCAATATTTTCAATGAAATTGTTAAAAAAGTAAACTATATTTATTGATTATGTAATAATATTAAATCTGTTTTTTCATATATGCGACATAAAAAAGTAGTACAATCTTTTCGAGATATTGTACTACTAAAAATTAATAAACTTAATTATATTTCTTTTGAAATATCAATTGCCAGAGTTTTATCATTAATTTTTTTAACTGCAAACCTAGCGGTAGAAGTTTCTTTTGTCTCACCAAAATATTTTTTTACAAGTTGTTTTGAATTAATATTAAGCCCTTCTACATATTTCCCTTTGTATTTTCTTCTCAATGCACGAAGTTTACCGTTTTCATTTTTGTTTGTAAATTCTAATCCAATTTTAGTTATTCTTCCGCCTTCTCTTGCTTGCGTCAATTGTACCCATTCATAATCATATATATTACTAATCAAATCACACGCATCCGCATTTAAAGCGAGCCTTCCTTGTCCAATGCTAGCAATCGGTTCTCCAACTCTTCTTGATGTTTGTTTTAACTCCACTTTTTCCCATATTTCGCTCATTTCTACACCTCTCTTTCTTTTTTTATATTTCATCACAATTATATCACTCCAAAATTACATTGTCAATGTTTTTATTATATATTTTGTGTTTTTTATTTTTTAATCGTCGGTTGTGCTGTAAAATTCACCAGTTGTCTTTGAATTTATAATTCAATCTGGTTTTATTATTAATTATTGTTTTGATAATTATTTGTTTTTTTACTATTTTTAAATATTTATTTGAAAACTTAATCCACCCAGTAACTCTTTTTTACGCTTAATTTTTAATTATCGATTTGAAGCCTTTTATGTTTACTATTCTAAATTTTATTTTTCGCACTCAGACTTCATAATATGATTATATATTCTACTACATAAAAAAACTGTGAATTATTTTTTGTTTCACAGTTTTTTTATGTTTCACTCCAAATTATTGGATTTAATATCTAATGGAGGGGCTAGTCGGATTTGAACCAACGCTCGGGGAGTTGCAGTCCCATGCCTTACCACTTGGCTATA
>DHPM01000004.1:2613-75234 GCA_002410935.1 Caryophanales bacterium UBA5364 | reverse complement strand
ATAGCCCCAGTAATATATTATATGTAGAGTATTTGGTTTTTTTACTACAATGTAATTGTATAATATTTTTTAATTTAAGTCAATTAAAAACACAAAAAAAGCTCTTTATGAGCCTTTTTTAGGCAAAATATAGCGATATACAATATTATCTCTAATAATTATAAACCAAGCTTCCTTAGTATCTTTTCTATTCCAATATAGAATTGGTTCATATGCTTCATTTGCTAAATCCACTAATTCTTCGAAATCAGTAACATTAATTATTTTAAATTTGTTATCTTTTACAAAGTTAGATATTGTTACAATACGGTCACTATAGTCTTTTAAAATTTTATTTCTGATTAAAAGGGATTTGCTTTTATAACGATTATAAGTGTGTTGGATGATGAACATACCTATATATATAATGGCAATAATACTACTAATATAAATAATAATAAGCAAATAACTAACTTCTTTTTTAGGTAATTCTTTATTATAGATAGTTTCAGTATTTACATAATTAGTAGATGTTTTAATATCAAATACTTGAACATCCAAGGGAATACTCATAAGCATATAATGGTCTTTATTAATATTAGTATTGTTTTCTAACTCACCTTTAATATTAACCATCAGCTTCACTTCTAATGTTGAAGTAACAGGAATATTTAAAGTTGATTTAAAAAGAGTGATTAAATCATTATAATAGTCTAAGTCTATTTTTAGGGCTTCTGCAATAGTTATTTTTGAATTATGGGTTGTACCTACCCTATGATCAGTTAAAATAAACTCCTTATTCCAAATTGGTTTTAGTAACTCCGTCGTCATATCGCTTTCTGGTTTACTTACAATATTAGCTTTTATATAGTAATCAAAATTAAGAGGAATATTTTTATCGATTGTAAACTGATATGTAAAATTAGTGTTAATATAGTCAATTAATGAAGTAATATAAGAAAAATTATTATTTAGTTCCTCATTATTAATAAAAGGATTGGATTTTAAAATAACTTCATAGTTATTATTGTCTTCTACATTTGTTGTATAGGCAATATCTTTAGGATGACCTTCTTTATATTTCAATACTTGATTAATATTATAAATTAAAATAATCGATGCCAATATCATAACAATAACACTTAAAAATATGATAACTTTATCTTTTCTTTTAATAATCATTTTAATCACCTATTTCCCTGTTTCGATATCAACCTCTTTACTTCCTATTATTTGATGTAATAAATATGATGGATAACCTACTATTGGTATATGATATTTCATTTTACCTACTAGTTGATCTTCTTTAACTGGTAACCTATCAATATTTAAATTATTATCCCCTTTAGTTATTAAAAGAATACCATCTGCATCTTTTAAAACACTAACTACCCTGTGCACTACATTATAGTTATTTGTTTGATATTGAATAATATCCCCAGCTTGTATATCATTAATATCAATTGGTTTAATGATAACTAGATCACCTGGTTTAATACTAGGCTTCATACTACCCGTTAAAATAACTGATGGTTTAATCCCAAATGTTCCTAATCCAAACATAATGATTATAATGGTAGTTATAAAAGTTAAAATCCAATTCTTTGGATTAAACGCTTCAACAACACTACTTGGTACTTTTTTATTTCTTTTATTTATCATATATTCAATTACTAAGTAAGTAAATAGTGGAAATAATACATTAAATAAGGCTGGGATAATCCAATCAAATTTAGGCATAATAGGAATTAATATGTTTGGTAAGATTATAATGATTCGATACCAAATAGACACTATATATCCCCCTTTTTGGCATAAATACATCATAAAGAGATTAATTGATAATACTGGTATGACTATTTCACCTAAAGTAGTAAAAGCCGTAGTTGAGTTGATTAATTGCTTAATAATGAATGAGATATTTAAATCCGATAAAACAAATAAGATATAGACAAATATTTTATATAGATAACTATATTTATTAGATGTTATTAATAAGATATATCTAATATATTCTTTATAAACAATAACTAGGAGAATACTAAAAACATTAATAATTATACCACTGGTAGTTGTTAAGTAGGGATTATGAGTGTAACCAGTTACTAAGCCTAAAGCATAATAAGTAATAATATATATGAATGCACTAGATGCAACAATAAAACTAATCATTTTTTTATGTTTAAAAGTGTAGTTTTCATATAATAATAAATAACTAATTAAAGAAAAACCTAACCAGACTAGTGGATTAACAATATATCTAATTAAATCACCATAAAAGATAAAAAGCCATTGATAAAAAAGTACATATATTAATATCACCAACATCATTAAAATAAATAATAGTTTTTTCATACCTCACCTAACACTTACTTTAGCAATCATTGGTATAAAATTAACAATATCAGTATTTAGTTGTAGTCCAATTGATGTTGTTTCATTATTTTTTAATTTACCATTATTATTTGCATTACTAATAACTAACTTATTTCCAACCATTTGATATTTAGCACTCCATCCATTAACATAAGATGTATTACTACTTAAAAGCACTTCTACCTCCCAAGCATTAATACGTTCTCCCGTTTTATTAGTTACTTTAATATCATACTGATAAGTATAATTCCCCCAACTACTAGTTATATTAAAAATAACATCTAACTCTTCTAGTGTTACTTCATCACCACCGGTTTGTATTTCTAATTTGATTGTTAATATTTTAGTATTTGAGATAATGGATTCGGTAGTAAAATTAACCAAAGCAGATTTATTCTTTTTTAAATTATTATTATTTATTATCGTAACAACATTATTATTTAAGGTATGTTCATAATTTGAAATACTAATATCTTGTATTTCATTATTAAAAGTTATCGTTAATTTAAAATTATCAATCGTCTCATTACTTAAATTAAGAACATTAAAGCGATAATTAGTTCTTTCAATATTACCTACTTGTGATGTATTAGAAGTAAATGATCTAATATCTAAGTTAGGATTACTATCAGATGTAATAACATAATCTTTAGTAATATCAATCCCTATAACATTACCTTTTATATCTAAAGATGATAATAATTGAGAATAACTAATACCAATCGCAATTATTAATAATACACCAAAAAGAAAAAATTTTAATAAAAGATATTTGTTTTTAATTCTTCTTCTCATATTTTCCCTCTTAATTTATTATAACCTAGATATATTTGACTATACTGAGATAGTTTAAACTGCTTAATGTATTAATTTATTAATTTTTAGTCATAATATAAATAGGAGTGAAAAAATGAGAGATAAAAAAGTTAAATATTTAGTTATTGGGTTAATCATTTTTGCGATTGCCTTAACAGGCGTTTATGCATTATTAGCAGCCAATTTAAGAATTACTGGTACAGCAACAGGAGTTGGAGACTTTAAAATTGAATTTTCTAGTTTTACCGTATCTAATCCAGAAAAGGCAACAGCTACCCTTGATGATAATAATGTTTCATTATCAATTGATGCTAATCTTAGCTTTCCTGGTGATACAGTTACCATTGATTTTACTATTAAAAATACTGGTAGTTTAGCCGCTACAGTTGATAATCTACTTATTAATGAAAATAGTACAGCTGACTTTACTATTGTTATTAATGGATTAAACGAGATTGAAGGATCAACTTTAGCAGTTGGTGACGCTACTGTTGGGTCCATTGTTGTTACTTGGAATGCTGCTTCAACCATACCTGATCCAGAACCAGTTAGTTTTGATGTAACCATTGATTACTTACAAGCTACCACATAAAAAAACTTCATATATGAAGTTTTTATTTTGTTTGTTTTAATACCTTTTCTGATTCTTGAGTCTTACGAATTAAGTCATGAACAATAATGGCATCTGAAACATCAATTATTTTTTCAGCATATTCATTATATTTATCGATATAATCTCTACTTACTGGTTCATCAGTTTGAAGAAGTAATCCTTCCTCCTTTTGATTATTATAATACATCTTATTAGTTAACCAATTACCATCTGGGAATACTACTACATTTTCATTGATACTGAATATATCATGGCCTAAGGCATATGGATTACTAAATCCAAACATATTACCTAATGTTGGAGCCACATCATACATTCCCATTACTTTAGTTACTTCAGTTGAATATTTTTTATTTTTTGTCCAAATAATAAATGGTACTTTACGATTTAATTCATAAGTATAGAAATTAACTTCTTGATAGTTTTCATCATCTTTACTTAAAACAGAATCAGTATACGGGTCATAATTATAATATTTTGTGAATTCTGATTTTCTAAGTTTAGCGTCATGATCTCCATAAATAACAATAACCGTATTATCTAATAATCCTGATTCATCTAAACCATTAATAAATTCTCCAATAGCAGCATCAGCATAATTAACTGATTTAATATAACTCCCCATTTTAGTACCTTCTAAATATGGGGCACTAACGACTTCTTTTTTACCAGTTATTTCATTTGTTTTTTCATATTTATAATCAACCTCATACTCACTAATTTTTTCAATATCAGTAAATGGAGTATGATTTGATAGCATAATTAAAGTTCCCATAAAGTTTTTATTCTTTTCACTAATATCTTTTATAATTGGAACACTTTGTTTAAAGAATGATTTATCACTTAATCCTAAACCAAACATTTCATCTAGTTCATAAGCATCATTATAGGCATAATACTTTTCAAATCCAAGTAATGGATGCATTACATTACGATTCCAGAAAGCGGCTTTATTACCATGCATCGTAAATGTATAGTACCCTTTTTCTTTTAGTAATTGAGGAGTAGCAACATATTGCCTATCCCAATAACTAACGAATACTGTTCCACTAGAAGCAGGCATTAATGAAGAATTAATAGTAAACTCACTATCACTACTAGTACCGACACTTTCTTGTGCATAAAAGTTAGAAAAATATATTCCTTCTTTAGCTAATTTATTTAAAGTAGGAGTAACAGGAACATCATTAAAACTCTTATTTAAAAGGAATCCTTGAATACTTTCAGCATGAATAAAAATAACATTTTTTCCTTTAAAAATATCGGTATAATCATTAGTTGTTTTTTGTGGTTGTCTATTTTCATAAAACTCTCTAAATAATTTAGCTGCATTATCATAGCCAAATAATGGGCTTATTTGGGGTTGAATACTAGCAACAGCATCATTTAATTGATAAACATAAATACCAAACTGCATAACAACAAATTCTCTATTCCATTGTTTACCTAAACGACTTAAGTCAACACCAGTAACCATTGACATAAAAAAGCCCAATGTAATTAAAGCAACAATAAGCGTATTTAAAGCTCTAATCTTACCTTTTTCAATCGTCGCAACATAATCAAAATATTTCTTTTTCTTAAGATTATGATTAACAATAAACAGGGTAATTGGGGCAAATATATAAATGAAATCTTTTATTTCTAAAACATCTTCAATAACTGCATCAGCAACATCCGCTAATTGTAGTGAGGTAGCTAATAACGAAAAAGATGTAAAAGATAAATAATTAGTATAATATATTGAATTAATCAAACATATAGCTGTTAAAATAATAGAACAAGTAAAATAATATTTAAACTGCTTTTTAGGTTTAATAAAATAACCCAAAGCACCGATTACTAAAATTATTACTAAATCAGCTAAAATTGGTTTAATTGCAAAATAATTTTTAACTGTAAAAAATCTAACTATTAATCCATTTAATAAAGAAGTTACCACAAAGGTAAAAAATAATACACTGGTCTTCATATATGTCTTCATATTAGAAATGAATTTATCGATTGTCTTTTTCACTTTATCACCTCAAACCAGAAATAATTATAACACTTTTTATCTTTAATTACAAATTAACCTCTTTGAATAAACCAATTAGCGCTTATGTCAGAACTATTACTTGCTGGTGCTGGATTAGGCATTGCTAATTTTATAATTACAGGAACTTTAAAAGCTAAACCAAACCCAACACAAGTACCTGGCTGTAAAATTTTTAATTTTTTGATTGTTTCTGTCGTTATATTTGGAGTCATTTCTTTTATATAATCAATATCTTTAGGATGAAGCATCTTAAAGATTAAGAAGTTATTACATTGAGAGATAGCTGTTTCTGATAATTCAGATGGTCGTTGAGAAATTAATCCTAAAATAATACCATATTTACGACCCTCTTTAGTAATTCTCTCAAAGATATTATAACCTAATAAATTAACGTCATTATCGTTTTGAACGTAACGATGAGCTTCTTCTAAGATAATATGAATTGGAAGCGTTCCTCGTTCTTTTCGTTCTTTTGTATAATCAAATAATAATTTAGAATATATTTTAACGACTACTTTAGCAAACCTATCATCAACATAATTAATATTAAAATTAATTATTTGTGCTTTCTTACCATCAACTGAAGTCATTAATTGTTTAATATATTGTTCCCTAGAAACATATTCAGGATAATCAAAATAAACATTATAGTCACTGTTATATAAACTATGTAATCTAACTCTTAAAACATTAGTATCATCATAAACTTTATCACTCTTTAAGATACCTTCAGATATTAAGGCAAAATCCATTGCATTTTTTAAATCTTCTAAGGTATAGGTAAATGAACCATCGGGTAATGATAATTCTAAGTTATCAACTAAAAATGATTCAAAGAACGTTGTTAAAAGTTCCATTTCTCTAATTTTACCACTAGCATCAATTAATAAACATTGCTTTAATGGTCTAGTATACCCTGGTTGATAAATTGGTGTCTCAAGGTTTAATTCACTCGTATTGTAATAAGACAAGACTGAGATTACTTGGTCCCTTATTTGAGCGGGAGGTCTACCACTAGATAAGATATCTAATAATGCCCTCGAAATAATATCATTTTTATGTTTAATAACCTCTTCTTCGTATCTAGCAAAAATAGTTACTAATTTTAAGGCTTTTTCAATAATAGGTATTTGAGAATGCTTTTCTGCTCCTAATAATAAAGCAATATCATCTACTCCTAATAACCATAATGGTATTCTCATTAAATCAGTATCATTAAAATAAGTATTGGTGGTATATGTCTTCATACTGATTTCAGGAACCTTTTTACTTAGATCCTTGAATGCTGAATGATATTCACCATAAGCATCAAAAATAAAAATACTAGCTTTATATGGAACACTACTATTCTTTTCAAATAAGTTTTGAAAAATACGAGCTATACTACAAGACTTACCACTACCAGTTGAACCAAAAATAGCAAAATGATTACTAAAGAAATCATTAATATTAACTCCTAATTTAACCCCTTCATAAATTGGACTTTCACCAAGATATAAATGTTTATCTTCGCGGTAATCTTCAATTCCAATCACCATTGGGATTTTTTCTTTAGAAATAATTTTCACACTAGAGGAAAATGATGGTTTTTTAATGACTCCAAAAATAAAACGATCATTAACAATTTCACCTAATAAATTAGCTCTTGCTATTCCATCAGTAATGTTCGTTATTTCGGCTACTGTTTTCTTATCATTATCTTCCATAATAATATGATGATTTACCAAATTAGGTAATTCATTTAAATCAATGTTCAATTTTATTAAAACATCATTTTCTTCAGTACCAATAATTGTTCCTAACATATAAAACCACCTCTATCTTATAATTATTATACCTAATTTATAGATAAAAAAAAAGAGTATTTATGAAATTAATGCTTTTCTAGCAAAAACCTTTACTCCCTTTAAAGTATATATAATTATTTTACTTTTCTTTTTTATTTTAATAAACCCTAAACCACTTATAACAATATCACTATTATCATCAACTTCAATAATATGCTTTTCTAATGTATCTAAATAATTAGTATCTTTATAAAACCTATTTATCTTTAAATTGTTATTGATATATAAGGTAATAAAGTTATTCTTTTTAATATCCATTCTTACTAAATCATTAATTAAGAATGTTTGATCAACATTAATTTGATAAGTAAGAGGTTTAATTTCCTTCTTAGGAACAATTGTTTTAATTAAATCTAAACGATTTTCCATATTTCCTTCATCTAATAAACCAGGGGTATCAACAATAACTAATTTATCATCTAACTTTATTTCAATATTATTTAAAGTAGTCGATGGAAAATTACTTGTAGTAATAACTGGTAAAGTATCAGAATAATTATAAATTAACTTATTTATTAAAGTTGATTTACCATCATTAGTATAACCAACTACATAAACACTTTTATCCGTTTGATACTTTCTTATTTTGCTAATCAATAAATCAAAATTATAATTCTTTTTACTACTAACAATAACTTTATCAACACATTTTAAATTAATATATTCTAATAATTTACTATCTTTATATGATTTAGGTAATAAATCCCTTTTCGTCATAACTAGAAGAATAGGATTTTTAATATGGTTCATGAATACCTCATAATCCTCTTTTAAATCAAAAAGATCGATCACGAGAACAACTAACGATTTAGTTTTATTAATTTCATCTAAGATGTTAATAAAATTATCATTATTTTTAATACTAACTTTATATTCACCATAATTCTTAATACGGTGACATCTTTCACATATTTCGTGTTCCCCTATAACATATCCATCTTTTGTCTCATCAACTGATTGAAGAATTACTCCACAACCTAAACATTTTTTATTCATAGTATTTTCCTTTATAAAATAAATCTCTTTTACTTAATTTATTAATAATACGCTTTTCAAACATACGGTTTATTCTTGTTAACCAAAAGTCTTTCGTACTTACTGGATTAATAAGAATGGTAGTGATCCCAACATTATTTCCACCTACAATATCCGTTAGTATTTGGTCTCCTATAATAGCTACTTCACTGACATCTAAATCATATTCTTTCAATACTTTTAAAAATTTACCACTGAAAGGTTTTAAAGCTGATGCACAGCAGTCAACATCTAATATTTCTTTAAATGGTTTTAAACGTTTCTTATTACTATTTGAAAATATTACTAATTTAAAACCTTTTTCTTTTAGTTTTTTAAATAATTCTTTAGTTTTTTTAGTTGGTTCAGATAATCCTATTGGGGCAATTGTATTATCTAAATCAAATAATAAACATTTAATTCCACAGTTTAAAAGATTATCATAATCAATCGTATAAATACTTTTTTGATACCTATCAGGAATATATTTTTCCATTATTATTCCTCCTAATTCACTCTTATTTTATCATATCTAAATATGATATTCAAATATTTTCCATTTATCTTTATATTAACTATTATAAAGGATATTGAAAAATATGTGTATATATAATAAAAAGTTCATCTGAACTTTTTATAATTTAATTTTATCTTGTTTTAAAGTTTCTAATAATTCCTCAGTTGTATCTTTATTTTGACTTACAATATAGCCATTAATTTGATTTAAATAGTCTAAATCATGATGTTTAACATCGACCTTTAATAAATCATTTAAATATTGTTTTTGTTCTGATACAGCATTTACTAAGATATTGTCTCCAATAGCATTTAAATTGTTATCTACTTTCACCATCTTTAATGCATCAATAGTTGGTTGGTAATCCGTAAATAAGATTTGTTTTAACCTACCCTTATTTTCAATATAAGTATTAAAGAAATTAGGGATATCAGAAACTTTTAAATATATTTTATCACCAGTTGAATAAAACCTTTTTATATCAAAATTATACATTACCTCAGCATCTTTTTTAATAATTCCCATTGAAAAAGGTATTCCACAAGTAATAACTTTTCCATTAGTTAATTTAACGGCTACTTTATCATTAGATACAAAAGTATATCCATTATTAATTAAATTAATTAACGTCGTTGTTTTACCACTACCCTTATCACCAATAATTAATGAATTACCATCTTGATCTTTAACACAAGCACCATGAATAATAATATAATCATTCTTTTGGAAAGCTCTAACAAAAGAATTAGTAAAAATTCGTTTAGCAAACTGTTTCTTTGGTTGATTATAATCATCTAAATAAATAGTTAAACCATCTTCATTACTCTTAATATAATTATAAGTACTATCTTCAACCTCTTTATCTTTTATATCATAGTCATCAGGTTTTTTTCCGACAATAAAGTTTAATACATAAGTAGGGTTATATATATCTTGGTAATATTCACCATAAATTCTAATTAAGTCATTTAGTAGTTCTTTTGAGTTGCTTTTTACTAAGATAGCAGTGTCATAGCACCCAAATAACTTTTGTTCCATCTTACACCTCTTCTAATATGTTGTTTAGTTGTTTCTTTAAAGATATTTGACAATATTCTTTTTTCATTTGTTCATAACTAATTTGTTTATTTAAACATTGTTCAATTAACGTTATTCTTTTAATAAATAAATGCTCTATATTTAGTGAATCTTGTAAATTAATCCCTACTATATTATTAGATATAGTTAGTAATTGTTTATATAAATTTAAAAAGTCTTCTTCATTTAAATCTATATAAGCTTTTAACCAATAACCAATAATCCCCGCTAATTGAATTGAAGGTGTTAGATATAGTTCCTTCAATGGTTTAATATCTAACTCATTAATCCATTTAGTAAATAGAATCGGTGTATAATCAACTAAAACAAGCTCATTAGATACAATAAAGTTATTTAAATTCCAATCTATTTTTATATTAGGGTTTGATAAACTTCTCTTAAAAATATTCATTAATTCAATAAAATAATCTAATTGATAATTTTTAATATCTAAGTGGAGATACTCATCTAAGGTTGGCCCACTTATATATTCTTGAATAAATAATAATTTATTTTTAAAACTTAAACTATAATATAGTTTACTCGTATTAATATTTAAATCTTGAATCTCCTTAACATATTCTTTAGTATTATCTTTATTTAAAGACGCTAAAATATGCTTTTCAATGTTATTCATTGGACTACTAATCTTAAAATAAAGTTTACCTAAATGGTAACCCTTAGTATATGTTCCTCTTATCATTCGACAACAATGAAATGTTCAATATTATCACTTAAGTTAGTTAATTTATCTTTAATAAAATCTGGTTTTAATGGAGCACTCTTTAATTCATTTAAATCAAACCATTTAAACTTAATATTTTTGCCTTCTTCAATCCCATCAAACTCTTCTGTTTCATAAATTTTTTCATTTTCACCTAAACTTATTTGATAATATAATGATATTTCATGAACCTTTTTACCATTAAATTCAAAGAAATTTTCAACTACCCAAAGTAGTCTGTCAACATTTACTTCCTTTACATCAATTTCTTCTAAGACTTCCCTTTTAATTGAATCATCTGATTTCTCATTTAATTGGCATCTGCCCCCTATTAAAGCCCAATACTTATCTTGAATTGGTTTTTGAAACAATACCTTTCCATTATGGATAACAACACCCACAATACGATAATTAAACTTAGTGTTTTCATTAGTAAAAGTTACATTCATTTTTTTCCTCCAATATTTCTAAATTTTGACGATAAAAATCATCACCCAATCTATTTCTTTTAATACACCAGTCAAGGGTACAAAAAGCATCAAATATATTATAAAATTCTACTCGATTATAGAATTCCTGATCTATTTTTTTGATTGTTTGGTAACCATCTAATAATTTAATAAATTGTTCTCTTGTTAACAATCTACTTAATTTAACAAAATCAAAATGATAGTCACCCGTCGTAGCACTTTCAAAGTCAATTACAGCTACGACAGAATCATTAAACATAATATTACCAATACGATAATCCAAATGTAAAATAGAAGGAATATACGTTAAAGTATCAAGTTTTCCTAATAAGTAATTATTAATCTTATCTAATAAGGATTGTTCCATGACACCGGTTAAAGTTACATAACTTTCATTAATTCTTCTGCTTAGATACTCTTTCCAGTTATCATCATCAATAACTGGTAGCGAGTGAATCCTGGCTAGATTTATACCCATATCATATATTTGTTGATTATTTAAGCGTATTGCTTCTTCATCCTTATAATTATTTCCTTCTACATAAGACATAATGAAGGCATTATCAAAAGTGTTTAATACTACCGGTACAGTTACTTTATCCTTTAAATAATTTAAATATTTAATTTCCTTCTTTAGTTTTATATCATTATAAGAAAACTTAACAACAATCTTATCAATACTTTCTAAAGTTACAATATAGACTGATGAACTAAAAGAATTAGGACTAACTTCAATATCTTTAACTTCGTAATTATTTTCTCGTAATAACGCTTTTATTTCATCCATCTTATCGCTCCGTTTTCCTATATATAATTTGTCTTTTAAATACTTTACTCATAAAATATCTTTTATAATAAATCAACGCACCAAAAGTTCTAAATAATAACCATATCGGTGAACATAATACTCCCATAAATAACGTTAGCTTATTTACTTTTATTTTATGACTATTCATTACAATGATTGCTGAGAGTGACCAAAGGTATGGTAACAACAGTAATAAATAGAATAATAAATCATAACTTCCGGTTATAATAGTGTAAAGATAATATAAAATAATTGTATATGGAATTAAGGTTAATTTAAGAACATTAGTAACCCCCTCATACAAGATAAGTAGTTTCCCACTTAAATTATTCTTCACCCTTTTTATCTCACTAAAACTAGTTAAGACTCCTTTAAAAATTAAGACCGACGAATTAAAACAATGACTTAATTTATTAGGTATTAAGACATAATTATAACTTGGTAGATAAGCAAACCTTGCTTTATTTATCGTTAACCTATAACCTAAGGTTAAATCATCCACAAATATAGGAAACTTATCATTCTTAATTAAAGTACTTAGTTTAATATGCATACAAGCACCCATACAATACTGCGGTAACCTTATTTTAAATAATGATGACATCAATAATCTAAATTTCTCAATTCCACATGATCTAATCGTTTGATGAAGAGCACTTAATATTAATAAACCATTAGATAAGAGAGGGATATTTTTAAAACTAAGTGGCACTTGTTGAATGACATCAGGAGAATCCTTTAAAGTATACACCTTACTAAGTAATTCAAAAGTATTAAGGTCTGGTTTAGAATCAAAATCAAAGACTGAAATATAAGTATTATCTAAATCTTTTTCTGTTTTTATAATTTGTTCAACCGCATAATTTAACTGAGATGACTTATTACCCTCTGTTTGAGGATAATGAAGATGCATAAATGAATCATTCTTTTTTTGTTTTAAGACTTCATCTACTAACATTGAAGTTGTTTTATCTTTTATATTATTCTTTTTATACTCTGCTTCTTCCCTTTCCGTTGTAACAATTATATATTTAATATTCCCTTGATACTTTATCTTAGAAAACCAATCAATCGTCTCAGATACAATTGGTTGTTCTTTTAAAGCAGGAAGTAAAACATATATATTAGGATACTTCTTAGTCTTTACCTTTTCAAGTTTTTTTAAATAATGCTTTTTAAGAGGTATCGTCATAATCGTTTTTAATGCTAAGAGAAAATCAAAAAATAATATAATCCATAATAGTATTCTAATTATTTTCATTTAAGTTTCTCCTATTAATTTGACTATTTAAACAAGTTAAACCTCTTATAAAAAATGCTAATTGACGACTTGGATAATCAATATGTAATGGAATCATTGAAATAAATAATAATCCTTCAATTAATTCAATATCATTGATATCAACCTTATATATTTTTAATATTTCATCAAATAATTCATAGTTATTATCTTTATAAAATGTTAATGATATTTCATCACTCTCAATTATTTCAAACAAATCATTAGTAATCTCATCATATCTTCCATGATAACAATGTCTTAACTTAGCTAAATCATATCTATAGTCACCATATATCGAATCTTCTCCAAAGTTCCCCCTTGGATCTAATAACCTAAAGATACTATTACGTGGTGAATATAAAATATTAGCAAACGATAAATCACCATGAATGATCGAGTTATAGTTGACTGATGTTTCACATATCTTTTCAATTGAAGGCGTTAATAATTGAAGACACTTCTTAAGTCCAACTAATTCAACATTATTAACCTTAATATAATCTTTATCAATTAAATCTTTACGAGTCCATTTATTAATACGATAGATAGTTTTATCATAATAAATAGACCTAGCTAAATTATAAATGTTAATATCTTGTTTATTCTTTTCATATATAGGATATAACATTTTAATTAACTCACTAAAAATATATTGCTTATTATCATCATTAATTGGATAAAAAGTATTATATTCACTTAAAGTTAAATAATCATAATATTCCATCTCATAACTACTTACCTTATTAGTTTTAAACACTCGAGGTGCTAAACATTCAAAAGGAGTATCTTTAACTTTTTCAAACCAATTAATCTCTGATGAAATTTTTTCGAAACTACTCTTTTTATTTATAGTTCCTAATCGATTAATTTTTAATTTATTAAAATACCTACAATTAAAGTTTTGACTATTAGTTTGACGATAATTTTCTAAAGTACCAATATCTTCCCAATGTTCAAAGTTATGGATATACATATCTTCTTTTTGGCGATAATTATCAAAAATACTTGATAATTGATATTCATTTTTTATCTTCTTTATTTTTTTAGTTAATACTTTCTTTAATAACTTAGCATCCTTAAAAAAATAAATACCAATCGCTGCTTCAATTGTATTAACTTTATGTTCAGGTTTATCAATACAATCAATAATTTTATTGTTTTCATCGTGTTCAATCATACACCAACTAGAAACTGTTTTAGGATTAACTTTACATGTTCCAATCCAACTATTACTAAAATCATTAGGTACTTCACATAAAGTATCACCTAATAATAATAAAGTCGGTTTATGAATTTTAGGGGCTACTAATTTCAAAGCACCACCGGGACCATCAGGAATATCTTGAACAATATAATGAAATGTTACATCTTTATGTTTAAAAGAATTATTCATAAACATTTCGATTACATCTTTATTTTCATTACTAACAACTAAGGTAATGTCATTTAGACCTTTATTTATTAATGGCACAATCATATTATAAATAGATGGCTTTTGACGAACGCTTAATAAGCATTTAGGAAAACCTAAAGTTAGAGGATATAATCTAGTTGCTTTACCAGCCATTAAAATAACTAACTGAATATTATTCATACTTCACCTATCTTCTTCCCTTTTCAATTACTTCTTTAATTTCAGGTAGATTAAAGAAAGAATCACTATCACTATTGTTAACACCAATACAAAATGGATTTCGGTCTACTCGGTGAAAATCAGTACCACTAGTTTTAACTAATTCATATTTATCCGCTAACATACGATAAATATTCAATTGAGAAATACTAGTCTTACTAGTATTATTAACTTCCATTCCAACTAGTCCCAAGTCCTTTAAGCGGCTTATCTCATCATCTAATTCACCATTAGTCATATGAAGAGTTGTAGGATGAGCTAAAACTGGAATACCACCTGACTTTTTAATTAAATCAATGGCTTCTTCACTAGTAAATTCAGCCCTTTTCTCATAACTTTTAGCTTGTCTCCCTGTATACTTGAGTGATGCTTCATCATTATTTTTAACGATTCCCTTTTGAATTAAATACTCAATAATAATTCGTTTAGTTATAAACTCATCTTTCATATAAGGAAAAAGATCTTCTTTCGTAATAACCAAATTATGATACTTTTTAATGTTTCTTAATATTTGCTCACACACTTCATTATTTTTGTATTTTAGTTTTTCTAATTCTTGTTTAATTAAAGTTTTATCCTTTAAATTATATCCAAGCATATGCATACTACCATGATCCCCAATATCTAATTCAATTCCATTTAATAAAATCACCTTAGATTTATCATGATATGTTTGTTCATATTGTTGATTAAGTTCTTCTTCTGTAACATCATCAATAAAAGAATGATCAGTAAAACTAAGTACTTTTAATCCTTTATAATTAGCATCTCTTACTAATTCTAATCTTGTTTTTTTACCATCAGACGAAGTAGAATGGACATGTAAATCATAAATCATATTATTCCTCCAACTAGCTATTATTAAATTTTTAATAGTTTTTTAAAACATAAAACACCTTTATTTATAAAGATTCTATGGTTTAATTATACATATAATTTCTAATTTTTGCAACAAAGAACGGCTATTATTAATGTTAGATGTAAATAAAAAAATATTCTAATTATAGAATACTTATTTATTTATAACACCAGATTTATCTAAAAAATCGACTAAATCCTCTTCAGCTAAATAACCAATATTAACGTTTTCAATATCTTTATTTCGAACAACAACAAAAGTTGGAGTACCAAATTCACTGATATCGATTTCAAACTTATTAAGAAGTGATTTTAATTCATCATCTTTTAAAGCACCAACATTAATATAATAATGTTTAAAATTATATTTTTTTTCAACTTTCTTTAAAATTGGTTTTTGTTTTTGACACCATGAACAGTCAGGACTAGATAAATATACTAAGTTAGCATCATTTCCACTAAATACTTCATTTAAGACTTGCTCAACTGACATCTTATTATTTAATGCTATCAAAACAAAAAAAGCGATAATTATACTAATAAATATTCCTAGCATCAAAGGAATACCTTTCTTCTTTCTCTTCATTTTTTCACTACCTTCTATGTTGATTAAAAACAATCTTTATCATTATACACTAATTTCGACATTTTTTGCAAGTACTTAAGCTAATTAAATTATTTGACTAATTTTCACTCATCTAAAAATACTTCGATTTTCATAATCTCATTAAAAGGTATATCAATTTTCTCTTTTATCTCATTATCATTTATAACTACAGACATATAATTTTCAGATTGACCACATTCAAATGAGGCATACCCTACTATATATTTATTATGTAAGTGAACTTTAACCTTTTTCCCATTTACTTCGAATACAGTAGAAAAGTTTAGTTTTTCCCTTCTAACATTTCCATTCCAATAAAAAATTATTTCTTTTCTACCTACATCAAGAACATCATCAAGTTGATCAGTTACTATTAAATATTCAAATAAGTCATCCTTATCCATAATTATTATCACCTATTTAAATTATATCATAACAAAAAAAGGAATTAACAAATTAGTTCCTTTTTAAATAAGTTTATTTTATATCACCATTTATGATATCTCCTAAATAACGAAAATATAGTTGAATAAAGTTAGCTTTCTTAACTTCTTCTTTAACTGTAATATTAATTGTTCGTGATGTTTTACTACCATCATGAATAGTTAAGACACCAACTACATCTCCATTTTTAACTGGTGCTTTTAATTTTTCGATTTTTAAATCATAAGTAGCAATTTTCTTTTTATCTATTTTCTTATGTAATACATTAACATCTTCGACAGGTACTAGTTCAACATATTTCTTAACTCCTTTTTCTACCATGTTTTTACCTAATACACTTTTAGTCGATAAAAGAGTTTCTATTTCATATTGAGCAAAAGCATAATCTAACATCTCACTAGTTTC
Organism: Caryophanales bacterium UBA5364; assembly: GCA_002410935.1. Classification (GTDB taxonomy): domain Bacteria; phylum Bacillota_I; class Bacilli_A; order RF39; family UBA660; genus UBA5364. The sequence continues at coordinate 57,726 of DHPM01000004.1, read as the reverse complement.
TTTGTTTCTTGTTAAACTATCTGGTTCTCCCATTACAACGGTAATAATACGCATACCATTCTTCTTAGCGGTAGATGTTAAACAATACCCTGCCCCATTCGTATAACCAGTTTTTAACCCATCAACACCTTCATAGAAGAGTACTAGTTTATTAGTATGTGAATTCTACTATAACAAATCACCTATTTAAGTGATACAAAAGTTATACACATTGACAAAGATTAATCAAATCATTTTTACGATTACTTTAATCTCATTTTATGAACAATTAAAGCATATTTAAAGATTATTTTAATTTTTATTGTGTTTTTTATATTGTTAAATAAAGAAAAGAACTAATTTTTTTAGTTCCAACATTACCAAATTTAAAATTTCAATTATTGAAGCATTTTCTTTAAACTCTTTGTTAATTTTATATGTTTAATATGCTTCCTCAAATGCACTTACTTTTTGGTTTAATAAGTTTGTAATAATACTATCATATCCATTTGCAACAAAAATATCCACTAAATATATATTATGAGTTTTAAGCATCATTATACATTTTGTTACATTAACGCTTAGTTGATATTCATTTTTTTAAATACTTAAAATTATTATCATTATATAAATAAGAAAATTTTGCCTTGTGCTTTTCCATTTATGATAAAACTTCATAGTAATAATTCATCTCTTTTTCATTCATTCCTTTTAATCCTTCTTATATATTAGTATGACACTAGTAGCTAAATAAAAATTTTATTATAAGCAATCTTTTTTTATTGTAATTCATATTATATGATATAATCTAAGTAGAATATATTATATTTCAAAGAAGGTGTATGTATGAAAAAATTTATAATTATATTTATTACCTTAATTGCAGTTATTTGTGCTTCATCTGGTGTATATAAAATTTATTATAATTATAATAAAAAACCTAATTCAGATGATTCACCTACTACTATTGATAAAAAAATGCCTACTCATCCTTATGGCTTTGACTATCTTGATAATTGGCAAAAAAATTTATATAAATTACTTGAAAGCGATTCTTTAAAAATAGGTGATGAGCACCTTCTTGATGAAACAAAAAAATTAGAATATGTTAAAATTGTTATTGATTTATATTACCAAAACAATCCTACTAGACCAACACCAAAAACATATAGCATAGTTGAAAATGAAGAATTAAAAACTGATCCAAATGATCCAACATTTAAATATAATGTTGGAATTGGAACAGTAAATAAAATTAGAATAGGACAATGGGCTTATTCTAATATAAATGAAGAAATGAAAAGATATAAAGAAATAGATAAAAAAACAGATGAAATTATTTCTATGTTTCCAAAAAATGCTACTGATTATAGTAAGTTAAAAATTATTTTTGATTATTTAGTTAATAACGTTAAATATGATTATGAAACTGTAAACAATAATAATATTGATTTAGATAGCACTATTGCTTATGGCGCTTTAATAAAAAATAAAGCAATTTGCGGGGGAATGTCACAAGCTTTCCATTACGTTGCTTCTAAAGCTGGATTTTATACCTTGTATATTTCATCAGCTAGACTAAATCATGATTGGAATAGAGTTTGGTTTAATGGTCAATTTTATAAAATTGATATAACTAATAAATTATTTTTAACTAATGATTATTATAGTGAAGATTATGTTGATGGAATTCCATTACAACAAATTGATAATAATTATGATAACTAATTTTAAAATATTATAATATAAAAATAAGAGAAATAATTCTCTTATTTTTGTGTGTAAATTATTTTTTCTAAGACTAAGTTACCATTAACATATTTTAAATATATTTTTGTTTGACCTAATGTTTCATATTTATTTCCATCAATTGGATTTAACTCTACTAATTTTCTATAATCATAATTAACAATAACTCGATCCTTATTTGTTTCAAACGAAGTATAATTATTAGCTTTTTCCATTATATCTTTTAATGGTACATTTCCTTTATAATCATTTCCATTTTTTATAATTTTGATTTTTGTCCCTAATGGCGAAGTCAATTCGCCCGTTTTTACCTCAAAGTTATCAATATTAAACATTTTTCTCACTAATTCTTGAACTTTATCTTTAGAAGTGGTTGCATTGTTCAATAACTGATATGCTACAAAAACACTAATGTCTTCGTCTGTGAAACTTGTATATGTTTTTTCTTTAAACACTATTCTTACCATTTTCAAATACTCTTGTAAATCAGTTGCTTCTAATTCATTTAAATTATTCAAAGTTTTATTAAATAATTTTATTTTATTATAATCTGTATTTTCATTATTGTTAGTTCCTGGTTGATTGTTCTCCTCTTTTTTGCTGCAAGCTGTAAAAAAGGTCAATGATAATAGTAAAAACACAGACAAACATATTAACATCATTTTTTTCTTTTTGTTTTTATTCATTATAATCACATACTTCCTATATTAATAATATATGTTAATAAGTCAAACTTGACGTATTCCCACTAAATCCAATTCCTGGAAAAAACTTTTGTGGATTAACACCTGAATTAACCTTTCCATAAGTTGCATACGAACTACCATCTCTTATAACCTCAAAGTGGAGATGTGCACCTGTTGAATCACCAGTATTACCAACATAACCAATAGTAGCACCTTTTGCAACTAATTGACCTGCACTGTAAGATGATAAATTATTCATATGCATATAACCAATTCTTAATTTTTTACCAGTAGATGGATCAATATTATTAGTTTCAATTACAATCCAATATCCAGCACTACTATCATATTTTGATAGCAGTACTTTACCAGCTGCTGCTGCTTTAAGTGGTTGCCCAGATACACCTGTTCCTGATAAATCCATTGCATAATGACTTGGGCAATATGAGGTTTTAAAGCCACACGTTATATAATTATAACCAGAAAGTGGATAAGTCCAATTCATTGATGGATAATCAGTAGGAATAGATTCATTATATGTAATAGTTATAGCTGGTCTATAAGCACTAGCAATTCCTGAATCCGAAGAATATAACCAATTATAATCGTTATAATTTTCATTATCATATCTTAACATGAATCCCCAGTTTTTTGACATACCATTTTTATACCAATCAACAACTGTTGAAGTAACATTGATATTATATTTATAATATGGGCTAACATATGATGGTGTTATCCCTGTTGCTAAAAGTGTTGATGATATAGAACCATGATTGTTCCATGTCGCTGTGTATGAATCCCATGCACTGTTTAATCTATATATAGATAATGTTCCCCATGTGTTAGTCCCACTCCATAAATTTGCAATTAATCTTGCATCAGTTATAGTAGCAGAAGATGGTATTGTTGGCATTGTAGTAATTTTGATAAGTGTTCTATTACTACCACTGCTTTTTCCCAATATTAATTTATCTGACATAACATAATTAGTATTTGGGCTACCTGAATTTACATGAGTATCTTCTATATTTGTTTGAGCTTGGCCTGAAGTTACTGTTGGGTCTATTATAACTGGGTAAACTGTATTAGAATCTTTTAACCAGTTCATATCAAGATTATTAGTAATTACATAACCATCTGCTGTATTTTCTAAGTCAACTTTTATATTTCTATTATATGATGGTGTTTCAGAAGCATCATAAGCAAATGGAGCAGAAATTCTAAATACTTCTTTGATTTCATCATCCACATCATAGAAAATAACATTACTATCTTTATCTAATTTTGCTTTTAAATTTTCAACCTTAATAGTATATTTTATTTTATCAAATGTTGGAATTTGATGTAAAATAACTTCTTCTTTTAATGATTGAAAAGATAAATTGTATCTTAAATCGGCATTGTTAAATGCGTTTTTATAGATTATTTCACTATAAATTTTATTCAATTCAGTTTTAGTAAATTCTTTAGTTTCATCCACACTATTAATAACTACTGAATTTGTGTCTAGTGTATCACTTATTTGCCAAGATAACTCATAACCATCCATTTGAATTGATGCTAAATCATTTGAATTTGTTTTTTCATTTAAAGTAACTTTAAATGAATTACCTTTATTAATATATACTTTATCTTGAACAATTGCTTTTGATGATAGATTTTCAACTAGAGTATTGTCAATGTCAATCCACTCCCCATTAGCACTTTTATAGTGAACTGGAGAAGCATAAGTTGCTACAGTAATTGTTCCATCTTCATTTTGAAAATGTTTTTCAAACTCTCCTCTTTTTGCAACAATTTCACCTGATCCTGACTCAGTTTTAACATTATTATTTACTGTTAAAGCAGAAACTGAAAAGACATTTATAACGTTAAGTGTAATCATTGCTGTTAATGTTAGCATTGCAGTTGCTTTTTTTAAGATTTTTTTAAAACCTTTAAGTTTCATATTTTTTCCTCCTTTTTTAATTCGGTAAAACATACAACTAAAATCCCACAACTAACTACATTATAAACACCATATGATTCCACTATCATCCCCTCTCATATTATTGTTTCATTTTATCATAAAGGTTTGTTACTTACAATACAAACAATGACAATTTTTTAACTTCAATTTACATATAGTTACCAATCTATATTTTTAAAGGAATTTTATATAATAAAATTCCTATTAATTGTTAAATTAATAGGAATAAATTGTTATAGTAGAATTAACAAAGGGTTTATATCAAATGTATTTGTTTATATAATTACACAAGAAAATAATTCCAATATTCTATTAAAATTAAAAAGTTTTCTTATATGGAAAACTTTTTAATAATTTATGAAAATAACCTTAATTATTTTATATCACCATTAATAATATCTGCTAAATAACGAAAATATAGTTGAATAAAGTTAGCTTTCTTAACTTCTTCTTTAACTGTGATATTAATTGTTCGTGATGTTTTACTACCATCATGAATAGTTAAGACACCAACTACATCTCCTTTTTTAACTGGTGCTTTTAATTTTTCGATTTTTAAATCATAAGTAGCAATTTTCTTTTTATCTATTTTCTTATGTAATACATTAACATCTTCGACAGGTACTAATTCAACATATTTCTTAACTCCTTTTTCTACCATGTTTTTACCTAATACACTTTTAGTAGATAAAAGAGTTTCTATTTCATATTGAGCAAATGCATAATCTAACATCTCACTAGTTTCTTTATTTCTTGTTAAACTATCTGGCTCTCCCATTACAACCGTAATAATACGCATACCATTCTTCTTAGCGGTCGATGTTAAACAATAACCTGCTCCATTCGTATATCCAGTTTTTAACCCATCAACACCCTCATAGAATCGTACTAGTTTATTAGTATTAACTAGCCAAATTTTATTCTCAGTATTTTCTCTTAGATAGGTATCATAGATTTTCGTATATTCTAGTACCTTTTCATGCTTAACTAGTTCTTTAGCGATCATTGCCATATCATAAGCTGTTGAATAATGATTAGCAGCATCTAGTCCATGACAGTTTTTAAAATTAGTATTTTTAAGTCCTAATTCTTTAGCACGATTATTCATCATGACAACAAAGTTAGCTTCCGTACCAGCAATCTTCTCAGCTAAAGCAACTGATGCATCATTACCTGATGCTACCGCAATCCCTTTAAATAAATTTTCAACACTCATCTTTTCATTGGTATCCAATAATATTTGACTACCACCCATGCCTGATGCATTAGCTGATACCGTTACCATTTCATCCCATTTAATAACACCCTTTTCAATATTTTCAATAATAAGTAACATTGTCATCATTTTGGTCATTGAAGCAGGAGCAAATTTCTCATGACTATTATGTTGATATATTATTTCACCGGTACTAGCTTCAAGCAGCATGGTACTTTTACTATTTTCTGCTAAAGTTAATTGTTCCCCTCTAACATTAAATGGTATAAGTAATAAGACTGATAATAAACACCACAGAATTTTTTTCATAATTCACCTCTAGTATAAAATATGTCAAAAAAACTAATTTATTAATTTAATTTTCTTTTCCTAATTATTATTGCTTTTAATCGTAATTATAGTATAATAAAATTAGGGTGATAATATGAATTATGATAAGAAAAAAAGAGTTGTTCTATATGTAATTATTGGATTTGCTGTTATTACTGCTGTGCTTGCTGGGCTATATGCCTATAAGATGTTTAATAGTAACGAATACGAACTAAAGAAAAAAGGTTATAATGAAAAACAAATAAACACTATTTTAAAGTTAGATCAAGATAAAAAAACTTATATTTTTAATAATGAATATAATCCTGATATTTTAAAATTCTATAATGAAAAGTATTTTATTATGGATAATGTTAAAAAATATATAAACTATAAGAAAGATAATAAAGATACAGATTATTCTGATGTTGTTGCGATTGTTAATGTTGGTGCTGATGAAAAATTCTATACTAATCCAGTTAAAACGGATATTGAAAAAGGTAAATTAATGTTAGTTAATAAGTTTAATTACTTACCTACTGATTATGAAATAGAAGATTTAGTTACGATGAATCTACAATTTGCTTTTAATGATAAACAAATTAAAGCTGAAGCTTATGAATACTTTAAGGAAATGGCGAGAGCTGCTAAAGATGAAGGATTAACTATTTTAGCAAATACTGCTTATCGTGATAATGAATATCAATCACTTTTATATAATAATCAAAAAAATAGACGTGGTACTGAGTATGCTGATTCAGTTGCTGCTCGTCCAGGTCACTCTGAACATGAAACAGGTCTAGCAATTGATGTTAGTACTATGAAAAGTGGTTTAGGTGGTTTTGCTGAAACTCCAGAATCTACTTGGATGAAAGATAATGCTCATCGTTTTGGATTTATTCTTAGATATCCTGAAGGTAAAGAACATTTAACAGGATTTAATTATGAGCCTTGGCATTATCGTTATGTTGGTCTTGAAGATGCTGGAAAAATTAATGAACTTGACATTACATTTGACGAATATTATGCCTTTTATATAAAATAGAAATCATTTCTATTTTTTTTATAGTATAATTAGATTGGTGATAATATGGCAAGAAAGAGAAAAAAAAGAATTAGACGTAGGATGTTATTATTTTGTTTTATTATATTAATTGGTTTAATTATATATTTTACTTTTAATATAATAAACAATAATGAAAAGAAATTAAGTAAATTAGGTTATAGTGATGAAGAAATAAGTATTATCATTGATAATGCCTCAATCGGAGATATTAGAGCTTTAGTCGATAAAGAATATAATGAATACTATATTAATATCATTAAAGATACTAACTATAAAAAAGGTAATATGGGTGAATATGTTAGTTATTATGAAGAATATGATAAGGCTTTAGCAAGTGATATTGTTTATTTAATCAACAATGATATTGAATTACCTTATACTGAAACATTAAGTGATTTAATTAATAATGAAGAATTTGTCATAGGTAATTTAGATAAATATATTAATTATAGTAAGAATAACAAGAAGGCTGATGCTGAAAGTATTATTTTAATTGTTAATAATAACATTGATGCACCATATAGTAGTAATTTAGTTAATATTATTAAAGATAAATATTTTATAATGAATAATTTAGATCGTTACTTGAGTTATCAAAAGAAAAACCCTGAATTAAAAGCTAATGATATTGTAACTAATGTTAATAGTAATTTAGACTATAAATTTTATACTAATGTAAAAGATGCTGATACTAGTAAAAAACATCTTATCTTAGTTAATAAATATTTTAAAATTGATAAAGAATATACTAGTGATAATTTAGTTAGTATGGACTTAAAATATACTTATAATTTTGGTGAATTAGATAAAGATACTTATGAAGCATTTAAGAAAATGGCTGATGATGCTGCTAAAGAAAATTTATATATTAAAAATAGATCAGCATATCGTGCTTATAATACTCAAAGTTATATCTATAATGGTTATGTAGGTAATTATGGATATGTTTGGGCTGAGAACTACTCTGCTCGCCCAGGTCATTCTGAACACCAAACTGGTTTAGCGTTAGATATTGGTGCAAGCGGTAGTGAAGCACTTGGTAGTTTTGAATCAACAAATGAGTTTTCATGGGTCAAAGATAATGCACATAAATATGGCTTTATCTTAAGATATCCTAAAGGTAAAGAATATATAACGGGATACAGTTACGAACCTTGGCACTATCGATATGTTGGAGTCGATACTGCAACTAAAATCTATGAACTTGATATTACTTATGAAGAATACTATGCTTACTTTTTAGAGAACAAATAGAAATTTCTATTTGTTTTTTTATTACATATAATATAGTGGTGATAAGATGAATATCCAAGGATATATTTATATAATTATTATCATTCTTATTATTATTTTTGTTAAGGAGGAAGATCCCATTAATGATACTTTAATATTGGTTAATAAAGAAAATGGTTTACCAAGTGATTATATACCAGTTGATTTAGAACTAATAGATAAAAAGTTTGCTTTTGATAACAAATATTTACGACATGAAGCTCGTTCTAATATTGAGAAATTAGGTAGTGATGCTTTAGCTTTAGGTTATAAGATTATTGTCGTATCGGCTTTTAGGGATTACAAATATCAATATGATTTACATAATGAATATATTAAAGTTAAAGGGGCCCAATATGCGGAACTATGCTCAGCTCGTCCAGGTTACTCTGAACATCAAACTGGTTTAGCTATTGATGTAATGGGTTCTAATAATGATTATAATTTATTTGAAGAAAGTATTGAATTTAATTGGATGAGAAATAATGCCCATAGATATGGCTTTATTTTAAGATATCCTTATGATAAAACTGATATAACTGGTTATAAGTATGAACCATGGCACTATCGTTATGTTGGCCTTAAAACAGCTGAATACATCTATAAACACAACTTAACTTTAGAAGAATATATAAAAAAACAGACATAGTCTGTTTTAGAAACCACAACAACCGTCTGGCCTACCACAATCTACAACTTGACATTCTTCAGAGCATGAATATTGTGGTGTATAACAATGAGTGAAAATATGACGATTTATAGTGTGTGTATGTATTGGACAAATATGTGGTACTTGATGATATATATCTTTTTCAACACATTTAGTTATAGCTGGTTCCACAACTGGACACCCCATTTGTGGTGCCATTTGTGGCATATTCATTGGTTGATTAAAGTTAGGATTCCACATTTGGCGGTCACAATTACATCTTCTATTAAACATTTTTATCCCCCTTATCTATTTTATAATATGACAGAGGTTAAATGTTGCATATGTTATTTGCCTTTAAAAAGGTAGTTTTATGTTCCCTTTTTGGAACTGTTTCATCATAACTTTCATTTGGTCAAATTTTTTAAGTAATTGGTTGACTTCTTCGACACTTCTACCTGATCCTTTAGCAATTCTTATCTTACGACTTGCCTTTAATATTTCAGGGTGTCTTCGTTCATATGGAGTCATTGAATAAATAATAGCTTCAACATGAGCTAGGTCTTTAGGATCTATTTTAATATCTCCTAGTTTTGATGCTCCGGGGATCATTTTAATAAGATTTTCTAAAGGTCCTAGTTTTTTTACTTGTCTTAAACTACTTAAAAAGTCTTCTAAATCAAATTTACCTTTCTCTAATCTTTTACTTGCTTTAATTGCTTCTTCTTGGTCTATTACTTCTTCAGCCTTTTCAATCATACTCATGAGGTCACCCATACCCAAGATACGAGTAGCCATGCGATCTGGATAGAATTCTTCTAATCCATCCATCTTTTCACTAACACCAATAAACTTAATTGGTACATTAGTTAAATGTCTAATTGATAAAGCGGCTCCTCCCCTAGTGTCACCATCTAGTTTAGTCAATACAGCCCCAGTAAGTTTTAATTTATCATTGAATCCTGTGATAACATTAATAGCATCTTGACCAGTCATACTATCAACTACTAATAATATTTCATCTGGTTTAACGATATCATTAATATTACTTAATTCAGTCATTAAAACTTCATCAATATGAAGACGACCTGCGGTATCGATTAAGACATAATTAAATCCATTTTCTTTTGCATACTTAATCGCATTTTCAGCAATCGTTACCGGATTACCTGCTCCTTCTTCATATACTTCAATATTAAGTTGTTTACCAATTTGTTTTAATTGATCAATAGCAGCGGGACGATAAACATCACAAGCTACTAATAATGGCTTTTTATTATATTTTTTTCTTAATAATAAACTTAGTTTACCAATCGTTGTGGTTTTACCTGATCCTTGTAATCCTACTAACATTAATACACTAGGACTCCCTTTAGTATATAAGTCTTCTTTATTACCACCTAGTAAAGCTACTAACTCATCTTTAACTATTTTAACAAACACTTCACCAGGTTTTAAACTCTTACTAACTTCTTCACCAAGGGCTTTAGTCTTAACATTATTAATAAATTCTTTAACAACAACATAGTTAACATCAGCTTCTAATAATGCTAATCTAATTTCTCTAGTTACTTCACCAATATTTTCTTCAGTTATTTTCCCATAACCTTTTATTTTATTAATTGCATTCTGCAATCTATCTCCTAAATTCTCAAACATTTTATCACCTATTACAAATTATACACTATTTTATTAATTAATTGAAGAATAAAATAAAAAGGTAATATGTTAAAACATATTACCTTCAATTATTATAATATTATTTTATTGATTAACGGCCCAACTTTGAACAACATCACAGTTAGCACTATATGGTTCAGGATCAGGCATTTCCATTTTAACAATCATTGGTACTTTAAAGGCTTTACCGAAAGCAACACAAGTACCGGGTTGTAAACTCTTTTGTTTTTCAACAATTTCCGAACTAATATTTGGTAACATCTTACGGATATATTCAATATCACGAGGATGATTCATTCTAAAGATTAAGAAATTACTTACTTGAGAAATAACGGTATCCGATAGTTCTACTGGTCTTTGAGATATTAAGTTTAACATAAGACCATACTTTCTACCTTCTTTAGCAACTCTCTCAAAGATATTATAACCAATTAAGAATCTATCTCCATCATTTTGTACATATCGGTGAGATTCCTCTAAAAAGATATGAAATGGAATCGATGCCCTAGTACCTAAATCTTTAGTAAATTTAAATAACATTTTAGTAAATATTTTAGTAATAACTTTAGCTAATGAGTCATCGATATCAGCTAAGTTAAAGTTAACGATTTGAGCCTTCTTAGTACCTAAGGTAACTAATGAAGCAATATAATTTTGCATCGTTATAAAAGTAGGATAAGTAAAGAACTCTGCTTCTTTACTAATAGCTAATGAGTGCAATCTAACTTTTAAAGTAATAGCTGAATTAAAAGCTTTCTCATTTCTTAGTAACCCTTCTGAAATCAAAGTGAAACTAAGGGCTTTTTCTAAATCATCTAAAGTATAATAATTTATTTCATCCGGATCATATTCATTTAGTTTATCATCAATAAATGATGATACATACTTAGTCATTAAATTACTTTCAGGAAATTGCCCTGCGGTATCAATGATAAAGCAATCTCTAAATGATCTCGTATAACCAATTCCTTGAACTGGAGCTTCTAAATTAAATTGTGGAGTTGAACAACTAGCTAAAATAGAAAAGACATCATTTCTTTTAGCTGGTGAAGTTTGATTAGTAAATAAAATAGCCATAATAGCACTTGCTATTAAATGGTTTTTATATCTCAGTGCATCCTCTGATTTACCAGCAAAGATATTCGCTAATTTTAACATTCTTTCAATAATTGGTAATTGAGCATGATCGTTTGCATTTAATAATAAAGCTAAATCATCTACTTCTAATAACCATAAAGGTATTCTTAGTTTGTTTTCAGAAGTTGCTTCATCCTCAGTTGAATAATATTTAAAATTATAATTAGGATTAATTTTATTAATATCTTTAAAAGCATTGTGATATTCACTATATGCATCAAAGATAAAGATATTAGCGCGATATGGTAAAAAGTTCTTATTTGAAAATAGGTTTTGAACTAGTCTAGCAACACCACATGATTTACCACTACCTGTATTACCGAAAATAGCCATATGGTTACTAAAGAAATGGTTGATATCTAACATGATTGAACAGCCATCATATAAGGGACTAACACCTAATTCCATACTACCAGGTGATGTTTCCCCAACAATTAAAGCTATTTCTTCTTTGTTGATAACTCTAATCGTTGATGATAATGAAGGTTTATTAAGAATACCTCCAACAAAACGATTGCCAATGAATTCACCTAAAAATTCAACTTTAATTAAATCTTCACTTATGTCATCAATTTCTCCTAAAATTCTTTTTCCATCGCTTTCAAACACAACATGAAAATTTAATAAGTTAGTAGCTAATGACTCTTTATCAGTTATTTTTACATGAGCCGAATTATCGCTAACATATACTACTTTTCCAAACATTTAATCACCCTTTATATTAATTCTTTTATTTCTTCTTTTATTTTTTCATCTAAGTTACTAATTATTTCATTGATCTTTAACCCTTTTTGATAAAGATTAAGCTTTGCCTCATAATTTTCTAATTTGATAACAACATCTTTTATTTGTTTATGAACAGCATTACGACTAATACTATTGTTTTCAGCAATCTCACTTAGTGTTAAATTATTGAAGTAATAATCTTCAAAATATCTTTGTTGTTTTTCAGTTAATAGTTCTCCATAATAATCATACAAGTTTATAATATAAAAGCTATTATCCATTATTTAATAAGTTTAGGGCAATAAGTAATGACCCTACTCCTAATATAAAATAAATAATTGTTGCGTATTTTTTTAGATAAACTTTATGATTATTATAAGCCATGAAAAACATTCCAAGACTTAAGATTAAACAAGATATTGACATAAATTCTTTTTCAAATAATGATATAACTCCTAAAACCATTGCAAAGAAGAATAAACATATTTGCATTAGAATAGCTACTTCATTAATAACAACTGAACGATAATTACTTTTAACTTTAGTCATTCTTACCACCTACTAAATCCTTAAATAATCCATAGATGTATTTTTCAATATCAAAGACTCGTAAATCTTCCCTTTTTTCACCTAAACCAACAAACTTAACAGGAATACCAACGCTTTCTTTAATAGCTAGAACAATACCACCTTTAGCTGTGCCATCTAACTTAGTTAAAACAATTCCCGTAATATTCGTTATTTCTTTAAAACTTTTAGCTTGGCTAATACCATTTTGACCAGTTGTCGCATCAATTACTAATAAGGTTTCATGAGGAGCATTTGGTATTAAGTTACCAATAACCTTATTGATTTTTTCTAATTCATTCATTAGATTAACCTTATTTTGTAGTCTTCCCGCAGTATCAATTAAAACCACATCATAATTTTCTTCTTTCGCCGTAACTATTCCATCATAAATAACACTAGCAGCATCAGTAGTATCCTTATTAATAACCTTACATCCTACTCTGTCACCCCATACTTGGAGTTGTTCTGAGGCACCTGCTCTAAAGGTATCACCAGCAATCATCATGACCTTTTTGTTTTCACTAATTAATTTATAAGCAATTTTACCAATTGTTGTTGTCTTACCAGCACCGTTAACACCAACAAACAGGATAACAGTTGGTCCTTCACTACTATAATTGATTTTATTAACAATTACTTCATTATTAATATAAATAATAAACATTTCGTCAACAATTACTTCTTTTAAATCATCTGACGAAATAATATTTTCACTTTTAACTCTTTTCTTTAATCGATCAATAAACTCCATCACTGTATTGACCCCAATATCAGCCATAATTAAGATTTCTTCTAATTCTTCAAAATATTCACTATTTACTTTTTTATATTTTTTATTTAATAGATTTAATTTAGAAACAAAATCATCTCTTGATTTTTCTAATCCTTTTTCATATACTTCTATTTCTTTTTTTGTTTCAATATTAAAAACTTTTTTAAACTTATCAAATAATCCCATTTTGTCACCCACTATTACTATATACATTTTACACCATTTATTATCAAATTGCTAGTAAAAAGAGAAAAGTTATCTTTATATTATTTTTTGATTAAAGCTTGTGCCTTGTTACATAATAATAAAGGAAATAATAATCATAATTAACTAACACTAGACAAACTGACAAAAAAAAGATATAATTAGATAGTTAAATTTTTTAATAAATTTATATAGAAAGGAGTTTATATGAAATTTTTCGAAAACGGAGATACTAAAGTGTTTGCTTTAGGTGGACTTGGTGAAGTAGGAAAAAATATGTATTGTGTAATGCATAATAATGAAATAATAATTATGGATGCGGGTGTAACTTTCCCAGCGGGAGAGTTAATGGGAATTGATTATGTCATTCCTGATTTTACATTTTTAAAGAAAAACGAATCAAAAATTAAAGCTTTATTTATTACACATGGTCATGAAGATCATATTGGAGGAATACCATTTTTATTACAATCAGTTAATATTCCTGTAATTTATGCTCCTAATCAAGCAGTTGGCTTAATTAAGAGAAAATTAGATGATAAAAATATTAGATTTAAAAATATTATGGTTTTAACGGAAGATATTAAGGTAAAATTTAAATCTATGGAAGTAGAGTTTTTTAAAACAACTCACTCTATTCCTGATTCACATGGGATATGTGTTCATACTCCCAACGGTACAATTGTATCAACAGGTGATTTTAAATTTGATTTAACCCCTATTGGTCCAATGGCTAGCCTACATAAGATGGCAGAAATCGGTAAAAAAGGTGTTACTTTATTATTAAGTGACAGTACTAATGCTTTAAATGATGGTTTTTCATTAAGTGAATCAAAAGTCGATGAAGCTTTATCAGATATTATTAGTCGTCATCAAAGTAGAATTATTATTGCGACATTTGCTTCTAACATTTATCGTTTAAAACATATTGTTGAAACATGTGCTAGAACGGGTCGTAAGATTGCTACTTTTGGTCGTAGTATGGAGAATAATATTGATATATCTATTCAAGGTGGTTATATAAATAATAAAGAAGTATTTATTAGTCCTGAAGAAGCTAACAAGTTACCACCAGAAAAAGTATGTTTACTTTGTACTGGTAGTCAAGGAGAACCGCTAGCGGCTCTTAGTAGAATTGCTAATGGTAACCATCGTCAAATAAAATTACAACCTGATGATGTCGTTATTTTCTCATCTTCAACCATCCCAGGCAATGCTTTAAGTGTCTCAAGAACAATTAATAAATTATACTTAAAAGGGGTTGACGTATATACTAACACCTCATTAAGTGACATTCATACTAGTGGACATGGTAGTTCTGAAGAATTAAAATTAATGATTCGTCTAATTAATCCTAAATATTTCATGCCTTTCCATGGTGAATATCGTATGTTAAAGAAGCATGCTGATATTGCTATTGAATGTGATATACCTAAAGAAAACACTTTTGTTTTAGCTAATGGTGAAGTTTTATCAATGAACAAAGGACACGTTAAAAAGATGGGGTATATCCAAGCTGGTGATGTTTATGTTGATGGGAATCGTATTGGTGATGTAAGTAATGCGGTTATGAAAGATAGAAAAGTAATGGCTAGCGATGGTATTGTCATTGTTATTGCTAATTTAGATACTAATAATAATGAATTATTAGGTAAAATCAATATTACAACAAGAGGTTTTGTCCTCGTAAATGATAATACTGAACTTTTAAAACAATTAGAAGAACAAGCTAAAAAGGCTATTAATTCTAAACTTAAAAAACCTATTAATTACACTGATATAAAAAATGAAGTCATTTCTACATTAACACCATTTATATATGATAAAACAGGAAGAAAACCAATTATTCTACCGGTCATTATGAATGTAAAAAAAGATATTAAAGTTGAATCTTAATATCTTTTTTCTTTGTTTAACTATTATAAACAAATATTCCGGTTACTAAAGTTAAAAGCAAAATAGCATAAGTTATGCAGTATTTTTTATATTTAATAATAAATTGTTTAATTTTATTACATATAATGTTTTTATTTTTTTGTATAATGTTATGATTACAATTTTCACAAAAATATTTATTTTTACTATTCTTTTTACCACAATTAGAACAAATCATATTCCACCCTCTCTTTATTATAATATTTTTTATTAAAGACTTATTAAAACGTAAGAAAATCTAGAAAAGCATATAACCCTGAAGTTATTAAAATAGTTAAGCAGATTACATTAAATTGAATTTTAAGGTCACTATCTTTAAGGTTAAATTCCCGACTCATACTTTCGGTTAAAATAATAATTGTATAAATAGTACTAGCCATTGAAATAATCATTCCTAAAAGGATTGAAAAATGATTGAAAATTGGCATTAAGACCATCGAACCAATAATTACTGGTATAACTGATACAGTAGCAACACCTAATAATCTAGAAAATTTAATTTCCTTTTTTATAATTAAACCTGCTAAATAATATACCATAGCAATCGATAATAATATAATGGCATAAATAACAAAATTATTAATACTTAATTTAAAGTAATCCATTAAATCAATATTTGACCATTTAGGTTTAATAATGTATTGACCAGTCATCCAATGATAAGTCTTTGATGTAATAGCATCAATAAGATTATTAATAAGTGTAATAATAGTTGCTGAAGCAACAATAACTCCACTAAAGATTACTGACTTTTTAGTATCGTCAAACATATTAATATCTTTTTTTAAAGTTGTAACTGGTTTTAATAATATAGCTAAGATAAATTTAATGTATTTTATAAATTTATTAGGAATGACTTCTTTACTAGTAACTAATTCTGGTTTAATATCGAATCCATTATAATCATTAGTTTTAATTAATGATTCACCACATTGAGTACAATACTTTGATTTTAAATTATTTTTAGTTCCACATTTATTACAATTCATAGAACACCACACTCCTTACCTTCTTGACACTTTATTATATCATATTTTGACAAAATAATTAACTATTTTTATATAAAAAAGATATAGCAACAAACTATATCTTTTCTATATACTCTAATATTTCATTAACAGTACTAGTAAAATTGTCTATTTCAACATTAAACCACTTTACATTCATTTGATTATTAAACCACGTATATTGTCTCTTGGCATATTTACGACTCCTTTGTTTAATTAACTCTAGGCATTCCGCTAAACTACTTTTATTTTCAAAATAATCAAATAATTCCTTATAACCAATTGGAGTCATAACGGCTTTAGTTCTAATTTTCGATTCATATATTTTTTGTGCTTCTTCTAATAATCCGTTCTTAACCATGACATCAACTCGTTTATTGATTCTATCGTATAGAACAGTTCTATCAATAGTTAAACCAATAAAAATTGCATCATATAATAATTCATTTCCCTTATTATTATCCATTACCACGTGATGAATTTCATAATAACTAAGTGCTCTTTCGACTCGTTTACGATTATTCTTATGAATTTTAGTTTGAGGATCTATTTTTAATAATTTCTCATATAATTCCTCGTTTGAATAATCATCATAATTAAACTTATGGTTTTCTTCTTCAAATTCATAATTATACAAACTAGCTTTTATATATAAACCTGTTCCACCAACCATAATTGGTGTTTTATTATGACTTAATATTTCATCGATCTTATTCCTAGCATCATACTGAAAGTCATATACCGTATAATCCTCAGTTGTCTCTTTTATATCAATTAAATGATGAGGTATATTTTCTTGCTCCTCTAATGTTGCTTTAGCAGTAGCAATATCTAAGTCCTTAAATACTTGAGTACTATCAGCATTAATGATTTCACCATTTAATTTTTTAGCAAGTTCGATACTTAATTTTGTTTTACCAACACCAGTTGGTCCAACAATAACAATAATTTTATTCATGATTCACCTACTTAATTAACATACTATCTCCAAATGAGAAAAAACGATATTCTTCCTTTACAGCTTCTTCGTATGCATTTAATACTTTATCACGATCAGCGAAGGCACTAATAAGCATAATAAGAGTTGATTTAGGTAAATGAAAGTTAGTAATTAAAGAGTCAATAGCCTTAAATTTATACCCTGGATAAATAAAAATATCCGTCCATCCATGACACTCTTTGAATGTTCCATATAAATTCATAATCGTTTCTAGAGTTCTTGTACTAGTAGTACCAACACTTATAATTCTTTTGCCTTGCTTTTTTGTTTTATTTAATAATTCAGCTGTCTTATTATCCATCATATAGAATTCAGAATGCATTTTATGCTCACTAATATCATCAACATTGACTGGTCTAAAAGTGCCTAATCCAACATGTAAAGTAATATAAGCAATATTAATTCCTTTTTCTTTTATTTTTTCTAATAAAGAGGTTGTAAAATGAAGTCCAGCTGTTGGAGCAGCAGCACTACCTCTATTTTTAGCATATACCGTTTGATAACGGTCCTTATCATCCAATTTAGCATGAATATAAGGAGGTAATGGCATTTCCCCTAAGGTATCTAGTATTTCATATAAAATACCCTTATATATTAGTTTAAAGGTGCGAATACCTTCATCACTCTCGGCAATACATTCAGCTTTTAAAATATCACCAAAGTTAATGATAGTTCCTACCTTAACCCTTTTAGCAGGTTTAACTAAACATTCCCATTCATCATTATTTATTTCTTTTAACATTAATATTTCAATTATGGCTTTAGTATCTTCTTTAACCCCATGTAATCTTGCGGGTATGACTTTCGTATCATTTAATACTAAAGTATCTCCAGATTCTAAATAATCAATAACATCTGTGAAATGATGATGATTAATATCTCCTGTATTACGATCTAACACTAACAATCTTGAAGATTCACGATCCTTAAGTGGTGTTTGAGCAATAAGTCTTTCTGGTAATTCAAAATCAAAATCTGCTGTTTTCATAACTCACCTAATTTCCGATTACTATTATATCACATATAAATAAAAAAAAGATATTTTATCTTTTTTAAAACATCTTATCTTGATATTCCATTTCAAAATGATCATATGCTTTCTTCGTAACAACACGTCCACGATTAGTTCTCTTTAAGAAACCATTTTGTAATAAATAAGGTTCATAAACATCTTCAATCGTTGTTTGTTCCTCACCAATACTAGAAGCAATAGCATCGATTCCAACTGGTCCACCATTAAATTTTTCAATAATTGATTTTAATAAATTATAATCAGTTTCATCTAAACCTAAAGCATCAACTTTTAACTTATCTAATGATACTTTGGTTATTTTTAAATCAATCAAGCCATCACCCATAACTAAAGCATAATCTCTAACTCTTTTAAATAAGCGGTTCGCAATTCTAGGAGTTCCCCTACTTCTTTTCGCAAGTTCAATAGCTGCTTTATCATCAATGGGACTTTCTAATACACGACTAGTTCTTTTAACAATATCCGTTAATTCTTCAATCGTATAATAATTTAATTTAGTTACAATTCCAAATCGATCACGAAGTGGCCCCGTCAAATCTCCTGCTCTTGTGGTTGCACCAATTAAAGTAAATGGCGGTAAATCAATTCTAATATTACGACTACTAGCATCACTTCCAACCACAATATCTAAAGTAAAATCCTCCATAGCTGAATATAATATTTCTTCTATATACCTAGGAATTCGATGTATTTCATCAATAAATAAAACGTCCCCTGGTTCTAATGAGGATAAAATAGCAGCTAGATCGCCACTCTTTTCGATAGCAGGCCCACTACAAGTTCTAATGTCACTACCTAATTCATTAGCAATAATATAAGCCAAGGTTGTTTTACCTAACCCTGGTGCTCCATAAAGTAAAACATGATCTAATGGTTCTTCACGCATTTTAGCGGCTTTAATAAAAACATCTAAATTCTCTTTTACTTCTGATTGACCAATATATTCATTTAAATATTGAGGACGAATATTTTTTTCAAATTGATCTTCAACCGTTACATCATTAGTTACTAATCTATCTTCCATCTAATCCCTCTTTCTATTTTAACATTAATTTTAATGCATCTTTAATTTGTTCTTCAATTGTTTTATTAAGATCAATACTAGGTAATATTTTATTAATGTCATTAATTTTATACCCTAATCCTTTTAATACTTCTATTAATTCTTCAAAGTGTTGATAAGTACCTTTAGTATTAGCATTAGGTACTAATTTACCTTTTAAATCAAGGATTATTTGACGAGCTACCTTGTCTCCTATTTTAGGGAATTTCTTTAAATATAAAATATTTTCTCTTTCAATTGCATCCATAATTCCAGTAATTGAACCAGTCGCTAACATAGGTAAAGCAGTCTTACAACCAAGTCCCTTAACTTCAATTAGTTTTAAAAATAAGTCTCTTTCATCTCTTTCTTTAAAACCATATAAACTAATCATATCTTCACGAACTTGTTGGTAAAGATATACTTTATATTCATTGTTTTCTTGAAAACTATATGGATTAGGAGTATATATTAAATACCCTACACCACTAGCTTCAAGAACAATATAATTGCTTTCAATAGCACTAACCGTACCCTTTATATATTCATACATTTTATCACCTATCATTATTATACCACAAACGAATGTTTGCACCAATAAAAAAACATCAAATGATGTTTATTTCTTACTAAATATTTGTCTAATTAAGTAATATTCAAAAATAACATAAATTATTATATAAACAAAAAATAAAATATTATAAACTACACCACCTGTATATTTATCAATAACACTTGGTATATTAGCTGGAAACCACTTATTTAAAAAAGCATATGTTTCAGCATCTGCAATAGTTGTTTTAATAACCGTTATGATTCTTAAAAAGATATCAATAGCTGGTATCAAGTAAATAACATTGACAAATCGTTTAAAAAAGAAAACGACAAATCCAATCAACGCCATTATAATTATTATGTCCATAAAATCACCCTTTTATCTCGTCTTTATTGTATTTAAAAGGTAAAACACTATTAATATTACTGTATTCAATCGTAATAATAGCACCCTTTAAATCAGTTAAGTTTTCACCTATATTTAAATTAGTAAAATCAATAACAACTTTATTAATATTATTGTTTTCTTCATATGCTGTTAATTCAATAGAGGTTTCATCTTCACTTAAAATATCATAATAATGCATTAGTATTCTTTTATTACTAATTAAATATTTTTTACCAACACTTTTATTATTAACATTATTTATTTGTTCTTCTAAAGTACCAAGCTTAATTAAGTTGTAGATATCACTTGGTTTAAGTAAATTTAAATCAATTGGTAACTCTAATTCAGCGATCGAATCAATTTTTTCTTCTACAATAAGATAATTGATATCTTCTTCATTATAATAGGTTTTATCATTATAATTAATAATTAATCGTTCTTTATATTTTTTACCAGTTATCGTTTTATTACTTATACCTGTCACTTTAAAACTAAATCTATAGTTATCCATCTTTTTATAATTATTGATAGCTAATTCTTTATTATCACTATTATTACTTTGAGGATTTTTAGATTGATAAGAATTACCATTGATATAAGCCGAAACAAAGATAAAGAAAATTACCCATAAGCCTAATTTCATTAAGGCATTATAACGAGGAATTCCCCATAATTCTTTTAATTTCTTAAATAAGTTCTTTACTTTCTTCATAAAACCACCTAATCTAATACTTTACCTATAAACTTGCTTTTATCTTGAATTCCATTTAGAAAGTCAATAGCAGACATTTTTTGCTTACCTTCTAACTGAACTTCAGTAAAAACAACTTCTCCATTATTAACTTTTACACCAAATCCATCAGCATATATATTAGTTATTTGACCATTAAATAAGTTAGAATAAATATTATCGGTATAGTAACATTTCCAAACTTTTAATACTTTTCCTTCAAATAAGCAATATGCACCAGGCCATGAATTAAGCCCTCTTACTTGATTAAATACTTGCCTTTTTGTTTTCTCAAAATCTATTTTTTCATCTTCTCTTTTTAACGTTAAAGCAAGCGTTACTTCACTTGGATCTTGTTTTATTCTTTGGTTAGTACCATTTAAAATACTTGGTAAGGTTTCTAATAAAAGATCCCTACCTAAGATAGCTAATTTATCATGTAGTGTAGCAGCAGTATCATCATCAGTTATATCTATTTCTTTTTGACTGATAATATCACCAGCATCCATTTCTGGATTCATATACATAATGGTTACACCTGTTTTACGATAACCATTAATAATAGCTTTATGAATTGGTGCTCCCCCTCTTAATTTTGGTAACAATGAAGCATGCACATTAATACACCCATACTTTGGATAATCTAATACTTCTTTAGGTATAAACTGTCCATAAGCACATGTAATAATAAGATCGGGTTCAAGTGCCAAGATTTCCTCATAATCATTTTTAATGTTTTCCGGTTGTAAGACCAAAATAGTTTTTTCAAGGGCAACATTCTTAACTGCAGAATAGATTACTTGACCATCTTTAGTTCGATTATGATCAGGTTGTGTAACAATAGCCCTAAGACTATAATTTTCTAATACCCCTCTTAAAACAACTTCACTAAACTCTGGTGTACCCATATATACTATCTTTAGTTTTTTATTAATATTAATACTTTCTAAATTCATATCATCACCCTATCTATATTATAACACTATTAAAATTAAAATAAAAGAAAAAGCGAAAATGTTATTCACATGAATAACCATCACTTTCTAATTTTTTCTTTAATTCATCATATGTAATATTTAAATCACTAATATCCATATTTAATTCCTTTGGATCCTTGTTTGATAATAAAGATGGGTCTAATTTAATTTTTACAAATATTTTATTAGTATCTTTACTGTACTCAAACTTGATTGCTTTTTCATTCTTATGTTCTTCAGCAAATTGTTTTAATTCTTCATATTCTTTATCTAAATCATCATCAGAACTAATCTCTAATTCTTGTAGTACTGATTCAATTTTATTATTTTCGAAAACAATCGTTTGTTTAAAGTTATAAGTTTCACCCACTTCATCTATTTTATTACAAACTAATTTCATCTTATTACACCCTGTAAGTAATAGCACCATTCCTAACATTATGAATATACCAATTTTTTTCATAAATTCACCTTCCTTATAAAAATAACATATATTTAATTAAAAAACAATGATTTTTATAATTTTATTGGATTAATATCAATATCAACTATTACTTTATTTTTAGTACGATATTTATCATTTATTATCGTTAATTCTTTTAAAATATTTTTACTTTTCTTATATTTTAAAATAATTTGTATTTGATATATATTATTTATTTTAGCTATATTAGCAGTAGCTGGTCCTAAAACATTAACATATTCTAATTTATTTTTTAAATAATTAGCTATTTTATTACTTTCCCTCATTCCTAAATCAAAATCAGAACTCATTATTTTAATTAATGTCAGATTATAGAATGGAGGATATTTTAATAACGATCTAATTTCCATTTCTTTTTTATAAAAACTTAGATAATCATGATTCATCGCATTAGTAATACTATAATGAGTAATATTAAATCCTTGGATAATTACTAATCCAGGAAGGTCAGCCCTACCTGCTCGTCCTGCTACTTGATTTAATAATTGAAATGTTCTCTCAGCACTTCTAAAGTCAGGAATATTTAATGAAGCATCGCCATTAACAACACCTACTAATGTTACTTTAGGAAAATCTAAGCCTTTTGATACCATTTGAGTACCTATTAAAATATTATATTTTCCTTCTTCAAAAGCATTAATAATCCTTTCATGGGCTCCCTTAGTACTAGTAGTATCAGTATCCATTCTAATTGTCTTAGCTTGAGGAAACATTTTTTGAATTTCTTGTTCTAATTTTTCAGTACCCATTCCAAATTGATTAATATCTTTTGATTTACATTCAGGGCAAAACACTAATTTAGGCTTTTCATAATTACAATAATGACATTTCATTCTATTGGTTGCTTTATGATAAGTAAGTGGTATATCACAATTAGGGCATTTATCACTATAACCACATGCATGACATGTAATAACAGTCGAATACCCTCTTCTATTTAATAAGATGATAACTTGTTCATTTCTTTCTAAACATAAATTAATTTCATCTTTTAACTTTTGACTAATAATTCGGTTACCCTTTTTAATCTCATCTTTCATATCAATTAACTCTACTTTAGGTAAATTATTATTAACTCTCTTTTTAATTGTTAGAAGTTCATATATTCCCATTTTAGCTCTGGTATAACTCTCGATTGATGGAGTCGCACTTCCTAATAAAAGAGGACAATGGTATTTTTGAGCACGATTTAAAGCAATATCAATAGCACTATATTTAGGATTATTTTCTTGTTTATAAGTAGCCGTATGTTCTTCATCAATAATAATTAATCCAAGATTAGTAAAAGGAGCAAAGATGGCACTTCTAGCACCAATAGCAATCGATACTTCTTTTCTTTCTATTTTACGCCACTCATCATATTTTTCTCCATTATTTAAACGACTATGTAATATGGCTACTTGATTACCAAATCTTTTTCGAAATAAATCAACTATCTGAGGTGTTAAACTGATTTCCGGGACTAAAACGATTACTTCTTTACCTTGTTTTAATACTTCTTCCATAATATGCATATAAACTTCTGTTTTACCCGATCCCGTTACTCCATACAGAAGAAATGGTTTAAACGTATTTAAATGATTATTAACCATATCTACAACTTGTTGCTGCTCATTATTTAAGATAATATTAGATGGTTCTATTTCATAATTATCATTGATTCGATAGGTTTCATATTTTACTTCTAAAACGACACCCTTATTTAATAACGTTCTTAAACTATTAGATTTAATACTACTCTTTAATACTTCTCTATCCTTAATCATATCTAGTAATTCTTGTTGTTGGGTATTTTTAGGAATATAGTTATGATCAACTAACTTAATATAACTAATATATTTTTTATTAACTTTAAACTTATTTTTAGCTTTTAAAGCAGCCGGTAACATCGTTTGATAAGCACTAATTAAATTAGATAACGTCTTCTTACTAATATATTTACCTAATTCCATCATTTCTTCATTGATAACAGGCTCATTATCAATTACATCAATAATCTCTTTTAATTCATATTCAAATGAAGTATTATCAACTATTTTTAAGACAAAACCTTCTAGTTGTTGCTTACCAAATGGAACTAAAACCCTAATACCTACTTTAACTTTCGATATTAGTGATTCAGGTACCAAATAAGTAAATGTCTTATCAATTTGCTTAGCTCTGATTTCAACTAAAACTTCAATTATCATACTTCACCTTCTCTATAACTATTATATCATAAAATAAAAAAAGGTAATTACTTATTACCTTTTATAATATCTAATGCTTGACGCATAGTTAAGTCATATTTAATCATTTCTAATCCACCAAATGCTTCTAAGAATTCATCTGTTTCCATTTGATATTTTTTAGCTAATTCACTTGCTTCTTTTTCAGCATCTTCTTCCGTAACATTAACGTTTTCTTCTTTAGCAATTTGTTCTAACATTAAACGGTAAGTTACTCTCTTAGTTGCTTCTTCAGTCATTTGTTCTCTTAAAGCTGCTTCATCAGAATTAGTATATTGATAGAATAGTTCTAAAGTAAGACCTTGCATTTTCAAATTTTCTTCATATTGTTTTAAAATACGATCTACTTCTTCTTTAACCATAACATCAGGAAGCTCAACTTCTACTTCTTTAGCAATAGCTTCTAATAAATCATCAATATATTTATTTTCAGCATTCATTTCCTTTTTAGTTTTAATTGTTGCTTCTACTTGTTCTTCTAATGTTTCAAGACTATTAACACCTTCCATAGCTAAATCTTCATAAAAATCTTTATCTAATTCAGGAACTTTAACTTCTTTAACTTCATTTACTTTTACTTTGAACGTTACTTTAGCACCCTTTAAATCTTCACTATGATAATCTTCTGGGAAAGTAACTTCGATATCTTTTTCTTCATTAGCTTTCATACCAACTAATTGTTCTTCAAATCCTGGGATAAAAGTATGACTACCAATCTTTAATGAATAAGATTCTCCTTTACCACCATCAAAAGCAACTCCATCTTTAAATCCTTCAAAATCAATAATAGCAATATCTCCATCTACTATTTCTCCGTCTTTAATAACATTTTCAGCAAAACGATGTTGCATTTCATGAATAGTATTATCAATTTCTTCTTTAGTTACTTCTACTTTTTCAGGTTCAATACCTAAATCTTTATATTTACCTAATTTAATAGTTGGTTTTAAAGTTAAAGTGAATTTAAATTCTAATCCATCTTTATCAACATTAGTTAATTCAATTTGAGGTTGAGCTACTATTTCTAAGTCTTTATTATCTTCAATCATCTTTGTATATGCATCTTCTAAACAAAGATCAGCTGCATCCATATATAATGATTCTTCACCATATTTCTTTAAGAATACTTCTTTAGGAGCTTTACCTTCTCTAAAACCATCAATTTTAACTTTCATATTAGCTTTTTCAAAAGCTTTATCTAAGGCATCTTTCCATTCTTGGCCTTCTATTTTTATTTTGATTTCTTTAGTATTATTTTTTTCCATAATATCCTCCATTCACCTTATATAGTATATAATATTTGAAACATTTTTACAAGCAAAAATGAAATAGTTAACTATTTCATTAGAATATTTCTATTACTTTAACATCATATTTACCATTAGGACTATCTACTGTTACTACATTTCCGACCTCTAATCCCATGATTGCTCTTGCAATTGGTGATTCATTAGATATTTTATTTAAAAATGGATCTGCTTCCTTACTACCTACAATTGAATAAACTTCGGTATCTTTATCTTCTACATATTCAATTTTAACCTTTGTTCCGATTGCAACTTTATCAGTATTAACATCTTTTATAATGATAGCTTTTTCAATCATTGCTTCTAATTCTTGAATTCTATTTTCAACTTGCGCTTGTTCATTACGCGCTGCATCGTATTCAGCATTTTCGCTTAAATCTCCAAAAGATCTAGCTTCCTTTAAACTATTTATTACTTCAGGTCGACGTTCTAACTTAAGATGTTCTAATTCTTCTTTGATTTCATTTAACCCTTCTTCAGTTAAATAAAACTCCTTTAAATTTGACATTCTTTCCTTCACCTCGTATTTATTTAAAAATTTAATCTAGTCAATAATACTATAGTTTTAATATTTTGTCAACTCATTTATCACTTTTTAACTCTAATTAAGTCGTTAGGATAAACTTGTTCATCAATTCTAAATTTTACTATTTGTTTTGGGTGTCTAACAATATCTATTTCATTATTATTGTCATCCCATATCTTATCAATTGTTACATCAATAATATTAATATTAGGACCAAATATTTCTATTTTGTCTCCTACTTTAAAATAATTTCGTTGCTGGATCGTAGCCATCTTAGTATTAACATCATAATCTAATATAATACCTAAAAAGTCTTGATTAGATACTTCTTCTCTACCATTATAATATTGACAACTACTATCATAAATATTATTAAAAAATTGAGGTACTGAATCCCTATTAGCACAGTTCCTTAATATTTTTTCATACTTTTCATTATATGAATAATTCTCTGGATTGCTACAATATTCGTCTATCACCTTACGATATATATTAACAACTGTTGCAATATAATAAATCGATCTCATTCTTCCTTCTATTTTAAGTGATGATATACCAATATCGATCATATCAGGAATATATTTTAGCATTGATAAATCTTTAGTACAAAAAGTAAATTCTTTTTCTCCAGCTAGAGGTTCTTTATCTTCAGTTAATAAGTCAAAATTCCAACGACAAATTTGACTACAACCACCACGATTAGAATCTCTTTTCGTAAAGAAATTACTTAAAACACATCTTCCGCTATATGATGCACACATGGCACCATGGATAAAGCATTCTATTTCGATATCAACCTTATTCTTTATTTCGACTAATTCTTCTTTAGTTACTTCTCGCCCCATAACAACTCTAGTTGCACCAGTATTCTTCCAAAATTGCATTG
The DNA here is from genome assembly GCA_002410935.1 of Caryophanales bacterium UBA5364. Classification (GTDB taxonomy): domain Bacteria; phylum Bacillota_I; class Bacilli_A; order RF39; family UBA660; genus UBA5364. The sequence continues at coordinate 29,641 of DHPM01000004.1, read as the reverse complement.
ATTCATAATTAATAGTTGATTGTTGAGTTGAAATATGGATTTCTAAATTAGTATTTTCTTTTGCTAAACTAACTACAGTAGGATCACTTACAATAATCGCATCAACACCAACACTATCTAATTCTTTTAAGTAGTCAACTAATAAGTCTATTTCTTCGTTATGTAAAATGATATTTACCGTCACATAGATTTTTTTGCCTAAGTTATGAGCAAATTCAACACTCTCTTTAATCTCATCAATTGAAAAGTTAATGGCATTAGCTCGAAGACTATACATAGAGCCACCAATATAAACAGCATCGGCTCCATAAAGTAATGCAATCTTTAATCTTTCAATATCACCAGCTGGAGCTAATAACTCTGGTTTTTTTATTATATTCATTTTGTTATTCATTATTCTTCACCTTATATATCGTTTCTTCATATAAAAATCCATGATTAGTTTTAAACGTTTGATTTATTTTATTATCATATTTTACAACATTATTTGCATCAACCTTTTTGAACATTTTGATAACTTCATTAAAATCTATTTCATTAGTATTAAAACTATTCAAAATTAAATAATCAATATCTTTCATTTTTGGTACTTCTTTTATACCATTTAAAATATGTGATGAATAGACTGTTGTTCCTAACTCATTATCAATGATAGGATATTCATTATCCTTTTTAGTTATGTAATTAATTTTTGAATTATCTTCTAAATTAAAATAATTCAAATAATTTTTAACTAGATGTCTTTTAGAAACAAACATTGGTAGGTATCCGAATATTGGAACCATTAATTTCATCTTTGTATTTTGCCTTATTTCTAATATTTCATCAGTCGTAATTTCACTTGCAACATAAACATAATTAACACCACGTTCATACCAAAAATTACAAGTTAAATAGTTAGTTGTGAGATGTTCTTGAGCCCATACTAACTCATTAGATAGTTTTAATCTTTTACTTATATTAAAGATACTAAGATCGTAATATAATATACCATTAACTTTTAAATCATTTAGTTTTATTAATACTTTTTCTAAAAAAGGTAAATCATCATTATGCATGTTTTTATTTAAAGCAACAAATATTTCTTGATTATTATCTTTAACCTTTCGAATAAAAGATATTGCTTCTTCTACTTCAAAATAAATTGGTAAATTAACACTTAACCCATTTATCCCAATAATATACCCATCACAATCATTATTTAATTGATTGCTACTAGGTATTATAATTATCTTACTCATAGACCACACTCCCATACTAATTTAAACATTATATCAAAAAAAAGCAGATATTACTACTTTTTTCTACTTATTGAAATACCGTCACCTATATCAACAAACTTAGTATCGAATTCTTCACTGTCTTTTAAGAATTGAATATAGCTTCTTAACTTTCTTACTAAGCCTCTAACATTGCGACTTTCTATTTTCTTAGTGCTATTAACTAATCCATGAAAATTAAGGTTATCTGAAATAATAACTCCTGATTCATTTAAATTATCTTTAAACTTTTCGAAAAACTTAATATATTGACTCTTTGCTGCATCAATAAAAATTAAATCATATTTTCTATCAAGAGAAACATTAAAAGCATCATCATTAATAATTTCAATTTGATCATTTAATTTAAAATTATTAATATTATTTAAGGCTTCTATATATCTTGCTTCATCACGTTCAATTGTCGTAATAAAAATATCACTATCAATTAAGGCTACTCTAATAGCTGAATACCCAATAGCTGAACCTATTTCTAAAATAGAATGAATATTATTATCTTTAACATAATTAATTAAAAATTCAATTCCATCTTTCTCCATAATCGGAATCTTATTTATTCTAGCATACTCTTCTATGTTTTCTAACATATTATAACCCGAATTGTGCTTTCTTTGCTAAATGTTCATCATATGTTTTAGAATAATAAGTTTTAATATCATTCTTATCGTGAACATTAGCTAAGAAATATAAGTAATCATGTTTAGTTGGATTTATAGCAGCATGAATACTTTCCTTACTTGGCATCCCACCAGGTCCTGGTGGAAAACCATCTGTATAGTAAGTGTTATAAAGAGAAGCAAATTGGATATCTACTTTAGTATATTGTTTTTTATGAACACCAATCGCATAACCTAATGTCGCACAACTTTGTAATCTCATAGGATAATCTAAGCGATTATAAAACACTCCGGCTATCTTAGGCCTGTCCTCATCAAGGATAGCTTCATATTCAACAATACTAGCCATAGTTAACAATTCATGAATACTATATTTACTATTTTTTATATCTTCTTTATACTCATTTAATACTAATTGCATTTGGTCTAGCATCTTATAAGCAATATATTCTCCGTCTACATCTTCATTAAGAATTTCATAAGTGGATGGGAAAAAGTATCCTTCTAGTGGATATTTAATATCACTATCTTTTATATCATCAGTAATAAATTCATATTTATTAATTACTTTATCAATAAATTCACTACTATTCCATAATTTTAATAATTTTTCTTTAGTATTATTTGTCTTATCAGCAAAAACAGAAGCAACATATTCTAATTGTTTGCCTTCTGGAATAGTTACTCTTAAAGCATTAGGGTTTTTACTTTGTCCACTCTCTAATACTTTAACAATGCCTTTAACACCTAAAGATTTATTTAAAGTATAAGTTCCTGCTTGTAAACTTTTAGGTTTAAATATTTTAATATATATTTTATAAAAGAATTCAGATCTAATTAAGTTACTTTTTTCAAGTTCAGAACTAATAGTTAGATAAGTACTCCCTGGTCCAATATTAAATTGAATTGGGTCTTCATTTTTACTTACAGCACCAATTCCATAATTATATGATAAACAACTTAGTGTAATTACAGTAGCAAAAAATGCTACTAAAAAATATGCAAATGATGCAAATTTATTCATCGACAAAAACGAGCCTTATTCTTGCTCGCTTGACTCCATAGTTTCTTTTGCTTCGTTTTGTAATTCTTCTAAAATTGTTTCAATAATTTTCCATTCTTTATCATCTTCAATTGGAATTAATCTTGTTTCAGGATCATTTGGATCATAGATTGATGCGTATACTTTAGTGTTTCCATTTTCATCAGTAGTATTATCAGTATAAACCATATAGTTCTTATTTGTTTCATCAGATTCAAAAGTAAATAAAATTTCGCATTCAATTTCCTTTCCATCGTCAGTAACAACCTTAAAAGTCATCTTTTCATCTTTCATTTTCATTTTCTCCTTTTCTTTTATCTAAATATGATTGTAAAATAATGTTTGCAGCAATCTTATCAACTTTTGTTTTTCTTTTCTTACGTGACATATTAGCTTCTAATAAGTAATTAGTTGCTGATACGGTTGATAATCGCTCATCCATCAATGACACTTTCATATTTAAAAAACTTTCTATTTTTTTTTGAAAAGCCAAAGTTTTTTCAGCTCTTTCACCAATTGTATTATTCATGTTTTTGGGTAATCCTAAAACTAATTCTTTAATATCATATTCTTCTATAATTTGTTTTAAGATAGGTAATAAGGAATCATAATCCTCATTTTCAAAGGAAATTGTTTTTAAAGAGCTTGCGATTGTACCAGTTTGATCGCTAATGGACAAACCTAAGGTTTTAGTTCCTAAATCGAGTCCTAAATAACGCATTATTTACTAATAAATTTACTAACTAAAACTTCTAATATTTTAGTTCGATCAAATTTTAATAACTTATTTCGTGCTTCTTTATGACTAGAAATATAACCAGGATCACCACTCATTAAATAGCCTACGATTTGATTAATTGGATTATAGCCTCTTTCTTCCAATATCTCAACAACATCACGCATTGTTTCTTCAATTAATGCATCCTGAAATTGTTCAGCATTATAGACTTTTGTTTCTTTCATATTTTCACCCTCTTAATAATAATACAACTACATTTTAACATTTATTAATCATTTTGACAATCTTTTTAATTAAAGATTATAAATTAGTATATTAATCAATTATTACTAATAAAAAAGCTATATTATTCCAATATAGCTTTTATTCTTCTAACTCCAGCACTACTTGCTTCTTCTTTAATTATTTTAAAATGACCTAACTCACCAGTATTAGTAACATGTGGTCCTCCACATAATTCCTTTGATACTTCACCGATACTGTATACGGTTACAATATCACTATATTTTTCAATAAACATAGCTTCAGCTCCTAAAGATATAGCTTCTTCTTTAGTCATTTCTGTTTTAGTAACGTCTATTTTTTCACTTATATATTGGTTTACTAAATTTTCCGTCTTTTTTACCTCTTCAGGTGTCATTTTAGAGTCGTGACTAAAGTCGAATCGCATTCTCTCTGGTGTAATATTACTACCTCTTTGGTGAACATGATCCCCTAACACTTCTTTTAAAGCAGCATTAAGTAAATGTGTTGCCGTATGATATTTCGTATCCATTTCACTATTACTAGATAATCCACCTTTAAATTTTTGTTCAGAACCAGCTCGTGATTTTTCTTGGTGTTCCTTAAACTTTTGGTGATATCCATCAATATCAACCTTTAATTCATGTTCATTAGCTAGTTCAACTGTAAGTTCAATTGGGAAACCATAAGTATCATATAATTTGAAAGCTAAATCAGCAGTTAATGTATCACTATTAACTGACTTAACTATTTTTTCAAATTCTCTTAAACCTTTTTCAATTGTTCTAGCAAATTTATTTTTTTCAGATGTTAAAACACTAATAATTCTTTCCTTATTTACTTCTAACTCTGGATAATATTTTTTATATTTATCAATAATGATATTAGCTAATTCAATATCAAAATCACTATTAATGTCAATATTTAACATCTTAGCATATCTAATTAATCTTCTTATTAATCTTCTTAAAATATATCCTTGGTCTATATTAGAAGGTACAACATTAGCATTATCCCCAATAATTATTACAACAGCCCGAATATGATCAGCAATAATACGCATTGCTTTACTATTTTGTTCATCATATGGTAAGTTACTAATTCTTTCAATAGCTTCAATAACTTCTTTCCAAATTGATGTTTTATAGTTGTCATCAACACCTTCTAAAACAGCAGTTATTCTTTCAACTCCCATACCTGTATCCACATTTTTTTTAGCTAAAGGTATGAATGTTCCATCTGATTGTTTATTATATTCCATAAAAACATTATTCCATATTTCGACCCATCTTCTATCTTCTGGATCAAATACTTGAGGAGTTTCCTCTTTTCCTACCCAATAAAATATTTCGGTATCAGGTCCACAAGGTCCAAATTCACCAGCTGGTCCCCACCAATTATCTTGTTCACTTAAATAAGCAATTCGATTCTTAGGTATACCTAATTCCATCCAAATATTAGCACTTTCATCATCTGGTTCAACGAAATCATTTCCTTTAAATACTGTTATAGCTAATTTTGAAATTGGAATATTTAAACGCTCAGTTAAGAATTCAAAACTCCAACTAATACTTTCTTTTTTAAAATAATCCCCTAAACTCCAATTACCTAACATTTCAAAAAAGGTATGATGAGTTGTATCACCAATTTCATCTAAATCATTAGTTCTAAAACATTTTTGGTAATTGACTAATCTTGTCCCCAAAGGATGAACTTGCCCCATTAAATATGGAACAAGTGGTTGCATACCAGCTGTATTAAACAAAGAAGTCGGATCATTTTCTGGTATTATCGATGCTGAGTTAATTAATTTATGTTTCTTTTCTATAAAAAAGTTTATATATAAATCTTTAATATTCATTTTCTATCCCCCTTAAAATGACTTCAACTTTTTCTTTAAGTTGTTCTAAATCGCCGTCATTTATTATTTTATAATCATACTTATCATAATCATCTAATTCAATTTCTGTGAAATGTTTTCTTTGTTCTTCAGTCAATCCATTATCAAAATTAGGTCTATCAACATGAATAGCTACAACCTTATTGAATTTTTCTTTTGGTACATCAACTTCTTCTTTAGTCCTGGCATCACTAATCGTTAGACAATCAAAAAAGTATGAATAAACTTGGATATCTGAACAAATTCTTTTAACAAAAAATAACATATCAATTTTAAAACGAATTATTTCTGTACCTAATTGTTGAAGTAAGGCTCGTGGTTTCTTTTCTTCACTGCCATCCCAATCAGATATCTTTTTAGCATAATCTTTTATATAACTACTATATTGTAGATTAAGAACTTTCTTATTATTCTTTTCATAATATTCCTTTATTATTTCACTAATGGTATCTTTCCCAGCTCGTGCCTTTCCACAAATAATATAAATAACCGGTTCCTTATTAACTATTTCCATACTATCTTCCTTTCAAAATAAAAACCACGATTTTCCTAGGAACGAAAAACCGTGGTACCATCCTAATTTGTTCTTAATTGTATAACGGTTTTACCCGGTAGATTTTAGTCTACACTCCGAAGTAGCTTTCAATTAATCATAATCTTAATTTTCACCAACCATTAAGTCTCTATAAATATCACTAATTTACTTTTCTTCATTATCGTTTTATTTAAAATGTAATATATCATATTTTTCATCATAGAACATGATGATTGCTTTACATGCAGCAATAACAGGTGTTGAAATAATCATCCCTATTATACCCCAGAAATATCCAAAAATCAATAACCCTAGCATAATTGTTACTGGATGTAATTTAGTTGTATGACTCATAATCAATGGTTGAATTAAATTACCTTCTAAGAATTGAATTATAAATATCAATATTAAAGTTAATAATCCAATCATTGGATCTTGAGAAAATCCCACAATAACCGCTGGGGCCCCACCAATATATGGTCCAGCATAAGGAATAATATTAGTTAAACCACAGAATAATCCAAATAGTAATGGTGCTTTTAATCCAATAAACCATAAACCAATTGATGTAATAATGAATACAAAGGTACAATCTAATAATGCCCCTTGAACAAACGATCTTAATGAATTATCTATTTCTTCAACTAATTCAACAGTAGTTTTTTGAATCTTTTTTGGTAAGAAACCAATAAGACTACCAGTCCCGTCAAAACTAATTAATAGATAGAAACCAATTATTAATCCAACAATTATAACTCCAAGACCAGAGAAAATAGATTTTGCTACATCAACAATAATTGTTGGTAATGAATTAGTTAAGTTAATTCCAACTGCTTCGATTTGAGCAAATAAATCTAATTTCACATTTTCAGCATTAAAGTTTTTAATACCATCAAATTGATTAAAGATATTATCAATCCAACCTTCAATAACATTAAATACTTGAGGAAGGGTTTGAGCAAAATCATTTATTTGTTCCGATAATAAAGGAACTAAAGTTGCCACTACAATATAGATAATGCTTAATATAATAAAATAAGTAATACATGTTCCCCAAAATCGTTTAATACCTTTTTTATTTAACCATTTAACAAATGGATCAAATAACCATGCTATGATTAACCCAATAAAAAGTGGTGAAACAATTGTTAAAATTGTTAAAACAAATTCAACAATATGCAATTCCTTAGTCAATATTAAGACTACATATATTGATAGGATAAAAAATAAAAAATAAACTATCTTTAATATGCGATTACCAAGACCTAAAATATCATTTAATTTTCTAACATCTAAATCTGGTTTTTTCTTTTTTTCCATAACCATAACACCTCGCTTTCATTATAGCATTCACCTATTTTATTGTAAATAGGTTTAAAGGCATATATTACATATTATTAACATCCATTAGACATTTTATAACAATTAAAAATCTACATTTTATGTAGATTTTACTAAACAGACATTAATTCTTTTTCTTTTACTTTTAATTTTTCATCAACTTCAGCATTATACTTATTGATAAGTTCTTGAACTTCATTGATGCCGCCTTTTTGTTCATCTTCTGATACATCTAACTTTTTAATACTATTATTAGCATCTTGACGAACATTACGCAAGGCAATACGTGTTTCTTCACCTATACTTTTAGCTTGCTTAACATATTCTCTTCTTGTTTCTTCAGTTAAAGCAGGAATATTTAAAATAATAAGTTCACCATTATTATTAGGTGTTAACCCAATATTAGCTTCGTATATAGCTTTTTCAATTGCTCCTAAACTACTTTTATCATATGGTTTTACGCATAATTGGCGAGCTTCAGGAATTGATATTGTAGCCAATTGTTTTAATGGTGTACTAACTCCATAATACATTACCATAACACGATCTAAAATAGTTGGATTAGCTCTACCCGCTCTAATATTAGTAAATCTTTTCTCCATACCTTCTATAACTGACTGCATAAGTAATTCTGTTTCTGTTAATATATCTTCCATAATTCACCTTCCACTATATTAATTATATTATATTAGGTTAAAAAATACAAGTATATTTTAAATATTACTATTTAACTTTTATGCCTGATATGTTATGATATTAAAAGATAGGAAGTGGGTTTATGAAAAAAGGTTTTGATAACGAAAAGTACGTTAAATTACAAAGTGAACAAATTCAAAAAAGAATGAAAATGTTTGATAAATTATATTTAGAGTTTGGTGGTAAGTTAGTTGATGATCATCATGCCGTCAGAGTTTTACCTGGTTTTGAGTTGAATTCTAAGATTAGATGTTTAGAAGAGTTAAAAGATGATGCTGAAGTTATTTTTTGTATTAATGCTAATGATATTGAAAAAAATAAAATCAGAGCTGATTATGGAACTACTTATGACACTGAGATATTAAGATTAATAGATCTATTAAAAGCCCTTGAAATAGAAGTTAATAGTGTGGTTATCACATTATATAAAGGACAAATGGGGGCTGATTCTTTTAGAAAAAAATTAGAACGTCGTAATATTAAAACCTATATTCATACAGCAACCAAAGGTTATCCAACCGATATAGATGTTATTGTCAGTGAAGAAGGATATGGTGCTAACCCATATATTGAAACAACTAAACCATTAGTTGTCGTTACTGCTCCTGGTCCAAGTAGTGGTAAACTTGCTACTTGTTTGTCACAACTTTATCACGAACATAAACGCGGTGTTAAAGCAGGATATGCTAAATTTGAAACCTTTCCAGTTTGGGATTTACCACTCAAACACCCTGTAAACATGGCTTATGAAGCAGCCACTGCTGATTTAAAAGATGTTAACATGATTGATTCATTTCACTTAGAACACTATAACATTAGTGCTGTAAGCTATAATCGTGATTTAAAAGTATTCCCTATTTTAAAGACCATCTTAAGTCGAATTACTAAAGATGAAATATATCATTCACCTACTGATATGGGTGTTAACATGATTGGTAATTGTATTATTGATGATAAAACAATTCAAACGGCGGCTTGTGATGAAATAATTAGAAGATATTACCGAGCTATGTGTGACTATAAAATAGGTACTATTGATGAAGAAACACCACAAAAAGTTAAAGTACTAATGAATGAATTAGGTGTTAGTGATGAAAATCGTAAGGTTATTAAAGCAGCTTTAAAGAAAAAGGAATTAGTTAATCGTCATGTTCTTTCATTAAAATTACCAAATGGAAAAATTATTACTGGTAAGCAAACTGATTTATTAAGTCCAGCTAGTAGTTTAATCTTAAATGCTATTAAAGAACTAACAAAAATACCAGATGAAGTATACTTATTATCACCTAGTATTTTAGAACCAATATTAAAAACTAAACCTAAATCGGATAATCCTCAAAATTATTTACTAAATCTTCAAGAAGTTATTATTGCCTTAAGTATTTGTTCAGCTACTAATCCTATTATTGAAAAAGCTTTAAATAATCTTTCTAAATTACATAAATGTGAAGCCCATGCTACTTATATTGTACAAAATGGAGATTTAAATATACTTAGAAACCTAGAAATAAACTTAACTTGTGAACCAGAATTTTACTCTAATAATTTATATAATGAATAAAAAAGAAAAAGTAACCTTACTTTTTCTTTTTAGTTATTACCTTTTGTTGGACTTGTTTTTTTGGAGGAACATAGGTAACTTTATTACGTCCCGTTTCCTTAGAATATTTTAAAGCTTCATCAGCCGCTATAATAGCTTCTCTAAAATTACTTCCAGGTAGAAATTCTGAAACACCAAATGACATAGTTATTTTAATTATTTGATTATTCCAAATAAAATCATGATTTTGAATTAAACCTTTAAGCTGTTCTATTTTTGGACGTGACTTTTCAATATTAGTAGAATTAAGAATAATCAAAAATTCTTCTCCACCCATACGACCAACTAAATCTTCTTTTCGAACATTATCTTTTAAGATTTTAGCAACCTGATTTAAAACTAAATCTCCTGCATCATGTGAATAATTATCATTTACTCTTTTAAAATAATCTATATCACAATAGATAACACATGATGAATCAAGTGAGGTACGATAATCATTAATGGCATTCTCAATCCCATAACGATTTAAAACACAAGTTAAAGGATCAGTAATCACTTGTTCTTGTAGTAACTTATTTTGCTTATAAAAATTAGTAATATCTTGAAAAGAATTGTAATAGTATTTTTGATTTTTATCGTCACTAATTTCTTTCTTTATAAAATTATAATATTTATCCTGATATTCAATTATCTCCTTATCAGTACAATGACATAAATTATCATATAATATTTTAGCTTCTTCATGATTAGAAAAAACTATTTTATCGTGCTCATCTGTTACTACAATATAATCGTTAATGCAATTGAAAATATCTTCGTATTTTATCAATACCCTCACCTCTTTATAATATTATAAATGTTTTATTCTATTGACAATGATTTGAAGTTTATCAAATCTTTTCTCAACTTTTCCTGATACTAACAAAATATCCCCTACACTAATATCACTATACATTTCATAAATGCTAGGAAATAAAACTAAATCAATCATTTTTATTTCATCGCTACCAGTGATAAAACACATCTTATCATTTTTTTTAGTATCAATTTTTTTAACTCTCTCTACATATATAATAGTATTAACAATTTTATCAAAATAATCATTCATTTCATTAATAGAAACAATATTTTGATATTCATGTTTGTATTGACTAACTGGGTGATTGCTTAAATAAAACCCGAATACATCTAACTCATGTTGCATTAATTCTTTTGAATCGTATTCTTCAACTATTTGAAGTTCTGGTTTTAAAGCATATTCTTCATCCAAATAGTTAGCCAATTCACTATAATTAATTAAAACATCAAGATTAGTATATAATGTTTTTTGATTTACCTCTAAACTGTCAAAAACGCCAGCAAAGATTAAATTTTCTAATATTTTATCATTAAGATGCTTATAACATCTTGCCATAAAGTCATATATATCCTTAAATTTCCCTCGACTACGTTCTTCTAAGATAGCTTTAACAGTATTAAAGCCGACACTTTTAATACTTACTAGAGGAAATCTAATACTTTCATTTTCTATTGTATATTCACTAAAACTACAATTAATATCAGGTTTTAGGATAGAAATATTATTTTGCTTACATTCATAAATATATTCTTTTACTTTATTTTCGCTACTCCTGAATATTGTTAATAAGTTCTTCATGAAAATATGAGGATAATGAGCTTTTAAATAAGCCATTTTATAAGCTACAGTAGCGTAAGCAACTGAATGTGAACGGTTAAATCCATATTCAGCAAATTTTAAAATAAGATCATATACTTTTAAAGACACTTCTTCAGTATAGCCATTTTGAATGCTATTAGTTATAAATTTTTCTTTTTCTTTTAATAAAATCGTTTCTTTTTTCTTACTCATAGCATTTCTCAAAACATCTGCTTCTCCCATTGAATACGATGCCATAACATTAGCTATTTGCATAATTTGTTCTTGGTAAACAATAATACCATAGGTTGATTTTAAAATAGGTTCTAAAGATTCAACAATATACTCTATCTTTTCTTGTCCATGTTTACGTCGGACATAAGAATCAATATTTTTCATTGGGCCAGGTCTAAATAAAGCAATTGCTGCAAAAACATCTTCAAAAGTATTAGGTTTTAACTTTCTTAAGAAATTCATCATTCCTGGTGATTCAAATTGAAATATTCCTAAAGTATTAGCTGTTGTGAAAACATTAAGTGCTAGAGAATCATTATCAGGAATATTATCAAACGTTAAACCATTATCAATATCCTTTAAAATATTGTCAATAATAGTTAAATTACGAATAGCTAAAAAGTCTACTTTTAATAATCCAATACTTTCTAAATAATCCATATCATAACCAGTAGTATAGAAACTATCATGAGATTTATCAAGTGGTATGATATTATCAAGGTCGGTGTTAGCCATCACAACTCCAGCTGCATGAACCGTCGTGTGCCTTTTTAAACCTTCTATCTTCGTTGCTACTTTATATAAATATTTTAATTCTTCAAAATCATTTAAGTATTCTTGTAGTCTCTTATTTTGATTATAATTATTAATTAAGGTCTTTCTAGAATCTAATAATCCACATAATCGGTCAATTACTTTAGTATCTATATCAAGCACTCGCCCAACATCACGAACAGCTTGTTTAGCACCTAAAGTACCAAAAGCGATAATAGGAACAACTCTTTTAATGCCATATTTATTGATACAATAATTTAATACTTGATCTCGTTTAGTATCTTGAAAATCAATATCAATATCTGGCATTGTTATTCTTTCTACATTTAAAAACCTTTCAAATAAGAGATTATATTTAATTGGATCAATAGTCGTAATATTTAGTACATATGCAACTAATGAGCCAGCAGCACTTCCCCTACCAGGACCTACTAAAATACCATTATCTTTAGCATACTTAATTAAGTCCCAAACAACTAAAAAGTAATTACAAAAGCCCATTTTGTTTATTATTTCTAATTCATATTTTAAACGGTCTAAATAAACTCGTCTAACCCTATCACCAAATATTTTCTTTAAGCCTTCTTTGCATAATAGTTTTAAATAACTATAACTATCCATTCCATTAGGACAATCATAACTTGGTAATAAATTACCTTCATGTTCTATCTTTAAATTACACATATTACTAATATTCTGATTATTAATTTTATCTTCAGGATACTTCTCAAAGATACTTATATCTAAATAGACATTATTATCTATGACAATATCACTTGCTAAAACGCCATCTCTAACTGCATATATATATTTTAAATATTCTTCATCCTGTTTAAGTAAACAAAGAATCTCTTTCATATAAACAACATTATCTTGTTTAATATTAAGTCTCTCATTTGGATCACTATATCCTATAAAAATATCTAAATAAGTTTTACTTAGTTCATTATATAAATTCATACTTGAATAAGGAACAATACAGATAAGATTAGAATTATATATATTTAATTCTTTAATAGTTAATGATTGATTTGATTGTAATGAGGCTATTTTAATTAAGTTTTTATAACCCTTAAAGTCTTTCGCATATAAAACAATCTTATCACCTAAATTAACTTCTAAACCAACAATTGGTTTTATATTGTTTTTTATGCAAGCATTATAAAAATCCATTATACCGTACATATTATTATCCGTAATAGTTAAAGCTTTTATATTATTTTTTAAAGCAAATGCTATTAGTTCATCTATTTTAATCATACTTGATAATAAAGAATTATTTGTTTTAATATAAAGTGGTGTATACATAATTCACCTCCCACCATAATTTTACTATAAATCAACAGAATTTGAAAGATTTTAGCCTAAATAATTTGACTTCTCTCATATAATATGTTAAAGTTATAAAGCGAGGAAATTAAATTTGAGGAGGAATAGAGATGGCTAAAAAAATAACTAGTAAAACTCCATTGTTTGGAAATAAAAGATCTCATGCTTTAAATGCTACAAGACATGCACAAAAACCAAATTATCAAAAAGTAAAACTAGATAACGGTGAAACAATTATTATGACAGCAAGAGAATTAAGAACATTAAAGAAAAATAGTCAAGCTTCAAATATAGAAGTAAAGGCTGAATAATTATATTTATTAACAAGACGAAATCTTGTTTTTTTTCTAGTCTTTTCTAAACACATTATAACATATATACAAAGAAAAAAGGAATTTATTAATAAATTCCTTATTTTTTTTCTACTTTTAAGTATACTGGGTAACCATTCATATCAAAACTTTCAGTTAATGATCTATCTTCCACAAACTCTGTTGTTAAAGTTTCAGTTGCAATAAAGTCTTCATATTCTGTGAAAACTACTTTTGTTTTATCATCAGTATTATAATAAAGTTTAATACGATCAGCTACATCAAAATCACTATTTTTTCTTAATTGTTGAACTTTCGAAATGATTTCTCTAGCGATTCCTTCATTAATCAAATCTTCAGTAAGTTCCGTATTTAAGATAATAAAATTATGATCTAACATTTGAGCATTAAATCCTTCTTTAGAATTAACTCTAATAACAACCATATCACTTGAAATATTATATTCATTACCATCGACTTCTAAATCAATATTTTCTTCATTTTGTAATTTATTAATATCATCAACTGATAAATTAGTTAAAGCTTCAGCAAACTTTTTTATTGATGAACCAAAGATTGGTCCCGCTACTTTATAATTTGGAATAACAATATAATCCATGTATTTACTTACATTGTTTTCATAAGTAACATGTTTAACATTTAGTTCTTCCTCAATTAGATTAGTTAAGTCGCCAATAATGGTTTCATTTTTACCATCAATAATAATTTCTTGAATTGGTTGACGAACTTTAATTTTAGATTCTTCACGAGCAAAGCGACCTAAACTTATTAACGATCTAACTAAATCCATTTTTCTTTCAATATCTTCATTGATATATTCAGGATTAGATGTTGGATAATCAGCTAAATGAACTGATTCTTCATTTGTTAAATTACGATAAATAATTTCAGAAACAAATGGAACAATTGGAGCAATTAATTTAACTAAGTCAACTAGTACTTCATAAGTAGTATTATAAACAGCTTTCTTATCATCGTCTAAAGTGCTACTCCAAAATCTTCTACGATTACGACGGATATACCAATTAGATAAATCTTCATTAACGAAGTCTTGAACTAAATGAACCGTTTTATTTAAATCATAATTAGTTAATTCATTATTAACATTTTTTATTAAATTATTCATTTTTGAGAGAATCCATTTATCAATTTCAGGCCTCTTTTCATATGGAACATTAAATGATCTAGGATCTACTTCATCCGTGTTTGCATATAAAGCAAAGAACGTATAAGTATTTTTTAAAGTATTAAAGAACTTAGATTGAACCTCTTTTAATCCATCAATATCAAACTTAGTTGGAGTCCATACTGGTGAAACATATAATAAGTACCATCTTAAAGTATCAGCACCATATTCTTCAAATAGTTTAAATGGATCAACTCCATTACCTCTTGATTTACTCATTTTTTGACCATTCTTATCTAGTAATAAGTCATTAACTAAAACATTCTTATAAGGGCTCTTACCTGTTACAAAGGTTGAAATAGCCATTAATGAATAGAACCAACCTCTTGTTTGGTCAATACCTTCACAAATAAAGTCACCTGGAAATTGATCTTCAAATTTTTCTTTGTTTTCAAATGGATAATGATATTGAGCAAAAGGCATTGAACCAGAGTCAAACCAACAATCAATAACTTCTTTTACTCTTGACATTGTTTTTCCACAATCTGGACATTTAATATGCACATTATCAACATAAGGACGGTGTAATTCAATTGATTCATCGATTTCTTCAATAGCCTTTTCGACTAACTCTTTACGAGAACCAACACATTCTAAATGACCACAATCACATTTCCATATATTAAGTGGTGTTCCCCAATAACGATTACGAGATAATGCCCAATCGTTTAAGTTTTCTAACCAATTACCAAATCTTTTTTCACCAACATAATCAGGATACCAATTAACTCCATTATTATTTTCAATTAACTTATCTTTTAATTTAGTCATTTCAATATACCAACTAGGTTTAGCATAATAAAGAAGTGGTGTTTTACATCTCCAACAATGTGGATAATTATGTTTCATTCTTTCTTTTTTGAATAACTTATTATTTTCTTTTAACCATTTAATAATTTCTGGATCAGCATCCATAACGAATGTTCCTGCCCATGGGCCTTCAATATATTTGCCATCTTCACCAACTGGATTTAAGACTGGGATATTATATCTTCGCCCCACTTCATAGTCATCCGCACCAAAAGCAGGAGCAATATGAACGATACCTGTTCCATCATCCATTGTTACATATGTATCACACATAACAAAGAAAGCCTTTTTATTAACTTTAAGGAATGGTAATAATTGTTCATACTCTTTATATTCTAAATCAGTACCAACATATTCTTCTAATACTTCGTAATCATCACCTAAAACTTTATTAGCAAGTTTTTTAGCAACAATAAAGTTATAATCTTTACTCTTAACCTTAATATATTCTTCGTTTGGATTAACACAAACAGCAACATTAGCCAGAAGCGTCCATGGAGTTGTTGTCCATACTAATAAATAAGTATCTTCACCTACTAATTTAAATGGTACCGTAACCGTATCAACATTTATTTCTTGGTATCCTTGTGCAACCTCATGCGTAGCAAGTCCTGTTCCACATCTTGAACAGAAAGGTAGAATTTTATGACCTTCGTACATTAAACCTTCATCAAAGAATTTTTTCAAAATCCACCATTCAGTTTCAATGTAATTATTTTCATAAGTAATATATGGATCTTTTAAATCAATAAAATAACCCATTTCTCTAGTCATTTTTTCCCAAGCACTTTGATATCTAAAAACAGAATCCTTACATTTTTGATTAAACTTTTCAATTCCATAAGCTTCAATTTCTGTTTTATTATTAATACCTAACTCTTTTTCAACTTCAATTTCAACAGGAAGACCATGAGTATCCCATCCTGCTTTACGGATAACACGATATCCTTGCATAGACTTATATTTACACACTGTATCTTTACAAACTCTAGCAATAACATGATGAATACCAGGCATACCATTAGCTGTAGGTGGTCCTTCATAAAAGACAAAACTATCGCGGTTTTCACGATTATCAATTGTCCTATTTAAAATATCTATATCTTTCCAATACTCATTTACTTTATCTTCGTTTTGCTTTGCCGTAATCTTTTCTAATTCCTTAAACTTTTCCATTCTATCATCTCCTTTATAATATAAAAAAACCTTATATATTTAAAATATATAAGGACGATTAAACCGTGGTACCACCTTAATTCACAGTTAAACTGTGCACTTAATTTTTGATAACGCATTAGCGTTCTTTCCTAATATCGGAAAGACATATCAGAAGTGATCTATATTTTTATATCATTATAGGCTCTCACCATACCCTACTCGCTTAAATTAAATAAAAATATCGTCTTCATCATTTACTTTAAAATTCAACTTTTTCAATATCATCAACCAACTCTAATTGTTGTTCAATTAATGAACGTAACTTTCTTTTAAATAGATTGACGTTTCTTTTTAACATTGTTGCTTCCATTTCAATATTATCAGATCTAAGTAATGCTTCATTTACTATTCTATTAGCATTATTTTTAGCATCGTTTATTATTGATTCACTTTCTTGTCTAGCTGTTATTTTAATTTGGTCAGAGGTCTTTTGTGCCATAAAGATAGCACGATTGAGAGTACCTTCAAGACGTTCATATTGCTCAACTTTGTCTCTCAAATGTTGATTTTGTTCCATCAAAGCACTTAACTCATTAATTTTGTCGTCTTTTTCTTTTATTTCGCTGACCATTTTTTCAACTTGATTAATTATTTGGTCTAAAAAAGCATTTACTTCTTCGGGGTCATAGCCACGAAGTGTACGACTAAATTTTTCCATACTCTCACCTCTTGGCACTACAGCATATTGTAGCACATTTTATTTTATAATTCAATCATTTTTACCATTCAATTTTTATATCATCATTATCGTGAATATCTTTACCTTCTTTATCGTCAGTAATCTTTCCTTCAACACTAACATTATTAGGTGTACATAAAAATATTCCACCACCAATTTTTTGGATTTCTCCACCGATTGCATAGATTGTTCCACTTAAAAAGTCGACGATTCTTTTAGCTTGATCACCAGTTACTCTTTTTAGATTAACAACAACAGCACTACGCATTTTTAAAAAATCAACAATTTGTTGTGCTTCTGAATAAGCTCTTGGTTCTAGTAATACCATTTTATTATTACCATCATTTTCTTTTAAGGCATCTTCAGAATCTAATTTATAATATTCATTCTCAGCACATTCTTTACTGAAAATATCTTCTTCATCACCATTTAACCATTTTTTTAAACTAAATCCCATTCCATATTCCTCCATATCGCTTGTACTCACTATACTGTATTAATTTTATCATATTTTTTACAAAAAAGATAGATTTTTACTAAAAAAGATAAAATTTCAAAATTTTACCTTTTCTTCAATATATTTAACTAAATCATCTATTTTTAATGTAATTTGTTCCATCGTATCACGATCCCTTACGGTAACCGTATTATTATTAAGTGTTTCATCATCAACAGTGATGCACATTGGTGTTCCAATTACATCTTGACGGCGATAACGTTTACCAATATTACCAGACTCATCATAACTAACCATAAAATGTTTAGATAGTTCGTGATATAAAGCCGTTGCTTTTTCACTATGTATTTTTTTCATTAAAGGTAGTACTGCTACTTTATATGGTGCTAAAGCCGGATGAAAGTGCATAACCTCTCTGGCTTCACCACTTGGTAATGTTTCTTCTTCATAAGCTTCAACTAAGAAAGCTAAAGTAACACGATCAGCTCCTAATGATGGTTCAATAACATATGGAATATACTTTTGATTAGTCTCAGGATCTAAATAACTCATATCTTGTTTTGAAAATGTTTGATGTTGTTTTAAATCATAATCCGTTCTTGAAGCAATCCCCCATAGTTCTCCAAAACCAAATGGGAATTTATATTCAATATCAGTTGTGGCATTACTATAGAATGATAATTCCTCTGCTGAATGATCTCTCATTCTTAAGTGTTCATCTTTAATACCTAAGTCATATAGCCATTGCATTGAATAATCTTTCCAATATTTAAACCACTCTAACTCTGTACCAGGCTTACAGAAAAACTCTAATTCCATTTGTTCAAATTCACGAGTTCTAAAGATAAAGTTACCAGGTGTAATTTCATTACGAAAACTCTTACCCACTTGAGCTATACCAAATGGTACTTTAAGACGCATTGAACGTTGCACATTTAAGAAATTAGCAAATATTCCTTGAGCCGTTTCTGGTCTTAAATAAATAGTACTAGTTGCATCCTCGGTAACACCTTGGAAGGTCTTAAACATTAAATTAAATTTGCGAATTTCAGTATAATCTAATTTACCACACTTTGGACAAACAATATTTTGTTCTTTAATATAACTCATTAATTCATCATCAGTCATTGCACCAGCATCGACTGAATCTGTATATTCTTCAACTAATTTATCAGCACGATGTCTCGTTTTACAATGTCTGCAATCGATTAATGGATCATTGAATGTTTCAAGATGTCCACTCGCTTCCCATACCTTAGGATTCATTAATATTGCTGCATCCATCCCAACATTATATTTACTTTCTTGAACAAACTTTTTAAGCCAAGCACGCTTAATATTGTTTTTAAGTTCAACTCCTAATGGACCATAATCCCAAGTATTAGCTAAACCTCCATATATTTCACTACCTTGAAAAATAAACCCATAATGTTTGCATAAATTAACTATTTTTTCCATACAATTTCCTCCTCTAAATTATTTAAACAATTCTTTAATAATTTAATACTATTTAAATATACTAATATATTTTCCTCTAAGTCATTAGTATTAAATTCAATCGAATAAATACCTGAATATTTATTTTCTACTAAATACTTTAATTCTTCATCTTGATAATCCATATCAGTAAATGGTAAATGTTCTAGATAACAATTACTTCTTTTATCTAAAATAATATTATGAATATGTGTAAATTTAATATTATCAATTATTTTACTTGGTAAATATAACTGAGTTTTAGTTTCAATATTATTAAGTCTTGTATGACCAATATCCCAACATATACCAAAATTATCGACATCTACTTTATTTAACAAAGTATTTATTTCACTTAAATCATCACCAATATGTAATCCTTTAGGATGATTATAAGATAAGGTTTCAATTAAGATTTCAAAATTAAACCCTTTAGTATATTCACATAATTCTTTATAAATATTAATAAGATTAAGTTTATGTTGATACTTTTTACTAGCATCAATATAATTTATACCATGAAAGACAATTGGTATTTTATATTCAATATTTAATTTTTTCAAATTGTTATGAACCATGTATAAATCATTTTTATAATTTTCTAGTACTAAAGAATAATCTTCTCGATCAATATGATCATCATGACTTTGATAATGAAAAGTTATTTTCAAATCATTTTCATTTAGAAACAAAACTAGTTTTTCTAACTTTTCATCTAAATTTAAAAATAATGAAGTATAGAAATCAAAACTTGTAATACCAGCTTCTTTAAAGTCATTCAAATATTTTTGAAACTCTTCAAAATCCAGTTTTTTAAAATCTCTTTCAGGAAAACATATCCCTATCCTTTTCATAGTCACCACCTATAATAAAAAAACTTTTAGAATATATGTAAGGACGGCATAGCCGCGGTTCCACCTTACTTATTCTAAAAGAATCAGCTCTAAACATATTGCTCCGGGTTTCCAATCCATCATCGCATTGATAATATTATTATAGCAACAATTCATAAATTGTCAACATTATAATTTTAAGATTTTTATTTTATTTTGAAACTTGTCACTTCTAATTTTAGGTTCAAGAATCACATCTTTATCAGTAACTAGTGAATTAAAACCAGTTGGACTAGTTACAACACCAATATAATTAGACTCTTTATTACGTTCAATGTTTTCAATTAAAATATCTAATTTATGATCACTGTTCATTTGTTTCAATTCTTCTAATGTTTTTATACTACCAAAATAATAATACTTTGGTTGATCATTTAAAACACCCTTAACAATTTCACCGTCTTTAAGTATTTCCGCAATATGATAAAATCTAACCGATATCATCCCGTCTTCATATTTGATATCGTTTGGATTATCAGTAGATACTTGACAATAGTAACTATTAGGTGTCATGTGATATTTTTGTTCAGTTATTTCGGCATATATTTTAATCTGAGCTCTTCTCATTTCAATACCTCCTTTAACGACCAATATTATAACACATATTTTTATTTTTACAAATTTATATTAATAAATTCCAAATAAAAGCCATAATGGTTCCTAATACAACCCCCATCATCACTTCCATTGGTTCATGACCTATTTGTTCTTTTAGTTTTTTCATTGTAAGTCTTGGATTATCATCATCAAGTTCATCAACAATTTTATTAATAGCTACTGCTTGTTTTTCACTTTCACGACGTAATCCCATAGCATCATATGATACTATAAAAGAAAAAATAACTCCTAAAGCAAATAATGGTGTCGTTATACCTTCATTTAACCCAATAAATACAGTTAATGAAATACAAAACGAAGTATGTGTGCTAGGCATACCTCCATTTCCATTTATTAATCTTCTCAAATTAAATTTTTTATATTGAATTGATTCAATCGTAAATTTAATAAGTTGAGCTAAGATTAAACTACTAAACGGAACAATTAAATACATATATTCTTTCATAAAAACTCCTAACTTAACTTCTTAATACTATTTATAAATGATTTTGTTTTTAAATATAAACCGGTATATTCATCATAATAGTTATCTAAGAATTGATTTATTTCTATTTTAGCAATATCACTAACTTCTAATTTACTTATTTTAGAGATATCCACATAATAAAACATTCTAATTAATTTAATTGTTTTATTACTAACTATTTTATCATTTTTCAAACAATTGGTACAAATATATCCTCCACGATGAGCAGACAAAGTAGCAATTGAAGAAACACTTCCACAAACACTACACTTATCGATAATAGGCATAACCCCTAAATAATCTAATAACTTTAATTCTAATATATTAGTTATAACTAAAGGATCAAATCCTTCATTAATTTTAATTAAACTATTAATTAATAAGGTATATACCTCACTATTACTGTTTTGTTTGATTACTTGTTCTGCTAATTCTAATAAAAAACTAGCATAACTTATTTTCTCAATATCCTTTTTAATATTCTTAAAGTTATCAATAATATCAACACTAGATATTATTGATAATTTATCTTTTTTATAATATATATGGAAATAACCATAAGTTAGTTTACCAGTGACACTTCTTAAAGGGCTCTTTAATGATTTAACACCCTTTGCCATTACTCCAATTAAACCATATTCTTTCGTAATAATGTTTAATATTTTACTAGTTTCACCATAGTCACGTTCTGTGATAATGATGCCTTCTACTTTTTCAATCAATTAATTCAAAACGGTATTCTTGAGTAATGTCTGGATACTTATTCTTATCAACTAATGATGCAAAAGAATCGTAATCTCTTACCCAAACTTTTTTATCATCATATTCTGCTTGATAAACAACAACCTTTTTTAGGTTATCATCACTAGATTCACAATCATAAGCAATCATTAATACTTTATATTCTTTTCCTTTAAAATGTCGATATCTTTTACCTGGTACAACTTCCTGCATGTTATTTCCTCTTTTCTAATTCCTTATATTTCAAATAATATTCAACTTTGCCAGTATTCATAAATAAATCCCATAATATTTGTTTGTTCATAAAAACCACCTTTCTAATATAATAGTGGTTTTATTTTTTAAATATTATTCAAATCCCTTATAACCAAATTCTGACAAATATTTTTCTTTGTCACGCCATTTTTTTACAACTTTAACAAATAGTTCTAAATATACTCTTGAACCTAATAATTCTTCTAAATCTTTTCGTGCTTCAATTCCAATTTTTTTAATCTTACTACCACGAGAGCCAACAATAATCTTTTTAACTGATTCTCTATCAACGACAATTACGACATTAACGGTATAACTATTTTTATTTCTTTCAAAATGTTCCGTTACACAAGTGACTGAATGTGGTACTTCTTCAGAAGTAAGTTTAAATACTTTTTCTCTGACAATCTCAGCCATTGTGAATTCTAATGGTTTATTAGTAAATTGATTATCATCATAATATTTAACACTTTGTGGTAAATATTTTTTTAAGACATTTACTAAAGTTTTCATATTATTTTTCTTTAAAGCCGAAATAGGAACTATTTCTGCGAAATTATATAAATCTTTATAAGCATCAATCTTTAATAGAATCCCATCACGAGTTAGTTTATCTATTTTATTAATAACTAAGATAACAGGTTTATCTACTTCTTTTAATTTTTCGATAACATATTTATCCCCTGGTCCTAACGCTTCACTACCATCAACAATAAAGATAATGGTATCAACATCATCAATTGAATAATATGCTTGTTTATTTAAATACTTACCTAGTTTATGATTTGGTTTATGGATACCTGGGGTATCAACAAAAACTATTTGAGTATCATCATCGTTATATATACCTTGAATAAGATTACGAGTTGTTTGTGGTTTATCTGAAGTAATAGCAACCTTTTTGCCTACTATATTGTTAAGAAGTGTGCTTTTTCCAACATTAGGTCTTCCAATTAATCCAACAAATCCTGATTTCATTTTAAATCCTCTTCATCAAAAGGATATGGGCACAAATCCAATACTTTGAATGTTTGCATTTCACCAGAATTACTGAAACAAGTTACTTCACGGTCTTGTTCAAAAAATTCAGTAATAACTTGACGACAAATAAAACATGGAGTACCTATTTTTTCGTTGTCACACATAACATATAATTTATCAAATTCATTCTTTTTATAACCATGACTAATAGCGTTTACAATAGCACTTCTTTCAGCACAGATAGTTGCTCCATAAGAAGCATTTTCAACATTAACACCATTAAATTCTGTTCCATCTTTCATCACGACAATAGCTGCTACTCTAAACTTAGAATACGGGCTATATGAATTATCTAATAATTGTTGTAATTTTTCTTTCATAAATCCTCCTTATATAAGCACTAATATTTTAGGTAAAAAAATAATTAATCCGGTAACAAAAGCAATTGTTGCAAAAACAAGTACTGCTGCTGATGCACAATCCTTAGCTGTTTTAGCAAATGGATGCTTTTTAGTCGTTGTTAAGTCAACTACCGCTTCAATAGCAGTATTAATTAATTCCGTCGCTGCCACTAAACTAATTAACAATAAAATAGTAATCCATTCAAAAGTACTTATTTTTAAAATAAAGCCAGCAATAATACTTAATATTGCTGCAACAACAATAATAATCATATTTTGTTCATACTTTAATGCATAATTAATACCTGCTAAGGAATTTAAAAAACTATTTTTATACCTTGATATCGTAAATTTCTTATGAGTTCTTTTGTATTCCATATTCATTTAAAATCAACTCCTGTTTACTAAACATAACCTTTTCATCTTCACTATTCATGTGATCATAACCAAGTAAATGTAAGAAACCATGAATAGTTAAAAAGGCTAACTCCCTTAAAAAACTATGACCATATAATTTACTTTGTTCTTCCACTTTATCTAGTGATATATATATATCACCTAAAATACGATATGGCATATTAGGAAAATCCTTATTATCTTCTAAAGCAAAAGTTATAACATCAGTTGAGCGATCAATGTTACGATAATTTTTGTTAATATCTCTAATATGTTCATTATCTACGATTATAATATTAAATACTAAATTGTCTAATTTCTCATATTCAATAGCAAAATCAACTAACTTCTTAATTATCTCTAGTTCCTTTATTTCTTTTCCCGTTTCATTATATATTTCAATATTATTCACTAAATACCCCCTAGTTTAATTACGTTAAATAAATATAAGACAATAACAATAATAATAACTATTATAATTATATTATAGAAAAAGGGTTTTTTCAAGGCACGTGGCATCTTTTCTGATATATCAAATAGTAATGTATATAAAGAAAAACCAGCTAGTCCACCTAATAAATTTAATAAAATATCATCGACATCAAAAACACGACCAATCATATATTGGGTTACTTCAATCGTTATTGAGGCAATCAAAGTAAGGATAACAATATACCTTACTTTTGAAACCTTAATAAAGTATGATATAAAGAACCCAAATGGTACAAAGATTAACATGTTACCGATGACGTTTTTAAAAAACTTAAGACTTCCAACATCATATCTAAGAATTTCTTTAAAGGGAACAAAATTAGAAGTAGACCAACTAACATCTTGAAATGTTACAGCATAGAATAAACACATAATATAAACGGTAAATCCTAAAATAAATACTTCTTGATATAAAATGAATCTTTTTTTATTTTGAATTATCCATACAAGACGAGTTGATGCTAAAATAACAGTGCAAATTAAAATCATTGGCCATATTTGTTCAAATAAAATAATAATATTACTTCTTAGCATCTTCCTCTTCCTCCTCAATTATTGGTTGATATCCTGTTATGTTTTCATAAACAGCATAAAATATATCTACTTCTATTTTACTATCTTTTACATTAACTTTCAATTGTTTTTCATCGATTATATACTCATTGTCATTAAGTTTATCTTCTATCTTCTTTCGACCAACTAAAATAGCAGCATCAATGGCTTGCTCAATTGTATATATCTTATCTATAACATTAGTTTCAACTTGAGTTTGCTTAACTAATCCAATGGGTAAATATAAATGTTTAAGTATATTTTGATTAGTTACTTTCTTTGTTTTATATTTATTGAAATCCAATGTAAAATAATTATTTAAAAATTGAAAAGCGTAAAGCGATTTCTTCTTACCAGTATAAATTACTTCATGGTATTGAAAAGGAAATGAAATTGATGTTTCATACCAAACCTCACCATAAATGGTACCTTCTGCCCGAACCATATTACCATCAGTTATTTGACCACTAATCACAATATCCCCTGGTTTAACATAGTCTTCAACATTACGAATTACAACCCCAGAAGAAGATGTTACCTTTCTAATAACTGCTGTTTTATTGGCCACTACATGCTGTGGTTCTTTATTTTTTTCAGTATCAATAATCTTTCTTTCTTCAACTCTAACAATATACTTAGTACCAATATTTTCTATTTCTAACCATTCTATTTTATTTCGATGTTTCTTTAAAATTCCTTCTTTTACTTTTTCAATATAATCATAGTTTTTTACAAAACTTCTCTTTTTAATATTATAATTAGCTAATTCATTTAAAAGGATCGTCCTTACTTGTGGACTATTATGAATTACTTCAACACTAAAAATCATATTACTTAAAATAATTAGTAATACAAAGCCGCAAAAAATAGATATTAATAATATTTTATTAAAGAGTAATCCTTTTTTAATTCGTATTAGACCATAATAATTAATAATAGTTATTTCATAGATACTTTTTAATTCTAATAATCGTTCATAGTCATATTTATATACTTTAATATTGACTTCTGAATCGCTTATATATTTAATATTTAATAGTTCTATTTTTTCTTTTATTATTCTCATTACAAAGCGCTTTATATGCTTACCCTTAATATTAATATTTATTTTACTTGTTAAGATATTCATAGATCACCTTAATTCAATATTTTTTATATTACCTAAAATAAGTACTTCATCAATCAAAAGCCTTGTAATTGTTAAATCCGTTCCCGTAATAATAACAGAACCATTTCTATGTTTAATAGTAACTTCATTACTATTAAAATTTGATATATCGGTATAATTAACTACATTAACTTTATTATTTAAAATATTTATTCTAAAATCTTCTTCTAAAAGATAATTTCTAAAACCTTCAAAG
>DHPM01000004.1:0-2505 GCA_002410935.1 Caryophanales bacterium UBA5364 | reverse complement strand
ATAATTTCTAAAACCTTCAATTAATTTCATACTTTCACCTATATAATTTTATTTAAAAATATCTTATTTATGAGTTAGTCTACTATATTGTAGTTTTTAATTTTAATATTTCCTTTTAATAATAAAAAAAAGATATAAATTATATCTTTTTATTTAACTAATTTTATTTCATAAACACTATTAGGATAATCTACTACTTCACTTCGAAAGAAGATCATACCTTTACCTTTTTCAAAAACCATCTTCTCTTTATACTCTTTTTGAATTGGTTCTTCTTGTTCTTCGGTTGAAACATCAATATTTCTGATACTTTCAATTGTTACTTGGTTATTAGATATATCAGTAACCTTATAAGTAGTTAATGTCCCTTCATTTGTCCAAGTCATATTTTCTTCTGGTAATCCAACTATAATTTCAGTTGGATTAGTATATTCAATAATATCACCATTTTTCATATGTCTATCCGTTTTAATTACTTTATTGTCTTCAATGATATAAGTAGTATAAATAGTTTTAGTCCCATCTTCTTCTTTAACATCGTATACCGTATCAACTGATTTATAATTAGCTGCAGTAACAATATTATTAACCTTTACTTCATACTTTTTAATTCCTTGTTTAAATATTTGCGTTGTTTCTTTTGAAGGGAACAATTCTGATAAATCATCAATAAAAGGTTGTTTCTTCTCTCTAGGAGCAGACTCTTTAAATGGTTGAAAAATCAACAATAAAGATAATGCTACTAATAAAACAGTTATAATAATATTTTCTGGTTTCATCATATCATCCTTTCAAGATTAAATATAATATTTACCTTATATAACCATATTTTATCATATTCAAAAATATAAACCAAGGTATTTAGAAAAAAAAGAATATAACTTTATATTCTTTTGACATTTATTTATCTCTTAATTTAGCACTTAGTTTTGTTTCAACTTCATTAATTATTTTATTTAAAGTAACATTTATTTCTTCTTCTGTTAATGTTTTTGAAGGATCAGAGAAAGTTAATGAGAAGGCAATTGATTTTTGACCATCTTCGATATTATTTCCTTCATATACATCAAAAACATCAATATTAGTTAAAACTCTACCACCTGCTCTTTTAATTAGGTTAATAATATCTAAAGCAGGAGTTTCACGATTAATTAAGAAAGCAATATCTTTATTTATATCTGGGTATTTAGATAATTCCTTATACTTTATTTCTCTAACCTTTTTAGTCATTAATTTATCTAAACTAATTTCAAATACATAGACATCTTTCTTAGATATATTAGGGTGTACTTGACCTATAAAACCAATTATTTCATTATCTAAAACAATATTAGCACTTCTTCCTGGATGAAGTTCATTAGGTAATGCTTCTATTTTAAATTGATAACGATTACTTAAACCTAAATAATTTAATAAGTTTTCAATAACTCCTTTAACAACATAAAAGTCTGTTCTAACAATATTACTTTGATGATTATTAGTATAGTAGTTATTATACATTAATCCACTAATTAAGGTTTCTTCAACATAAGTATCATTTTTCTTATAATATGAAGATGCAATTTCAAAGATATTAATATCTTTAATATTACGGGCAATATTATACTCAAAAACAGTTAATAATGATGGGATTAAACTTGTTCTCATAATCTTTCTTTCTTCACTCATAGGATTCGAAATAATCACTTTTTCTACTTCTTCAATTTTAAAGAGATTAGATTCTTTTTCACTAACTAGTGAATAAGTAATAACTTGATTTAGATTTAATGCTTCTAATCTTTTTCGGAGATCCTTAACAAGTTTACCTTTCTTTGAATATGTACCTTGTTTAATCGAAGTAATTGGAAGTTTACCAACCAAGTTAGTATAACCATATAACCTTCCTACTTCTTCAATTAAATCTTCTTCAATAGTAATATCCAGTCTTCTAGTTGGAACTGTTACTATAAATGAATTATCCTCAGTAATACATTCAAAAGCTAAATCCTTAAATATTTTTTCTACTTCTTCAACTTTCAAGTTCATTCCTAAAATACGATTGATTTTATCTAATGTAATATTAATTATTTTATCGTTTTTAGCGGTTTTATCGTGTGCTAACATATCACTTACAACTTCACCATCAGCATACTTATTAAGTAAGTAACAAGCCCTTTTTAGAGCTAAAATAGAACGATTAGGATCTATTCCCTTTTCATAACGACTACTTGCTTCACTTCTTAGTATTTCTTTAGCTGTACTACGGATATGAACTGAATCAAAAATAGCTGATTCAATAAAAATATTAGTCGTTTCACTTGTTATTTCAGTGCTTATTCCACCCATAACACCAGCAAGTGCAACAGCTCCATCATAGTTAGTTATAACGATATCTGATTCACTTAACATTCTTTCTTTACCATCTAGAGTAATTAATTTTTCATCCTTATTGGCCATTCTAACAATAACATCACGACCTAATTTATCTGCATCAAAGAAATGAAGTGGTTGACCATATTCAAGCAT
>DHPM01000003.1 GCA_002410935.1 Caryophanales bacterium UBA5364 | reverse complement strand
CTTCAAGGAGCAAGTACATTTGCTAGCCACTATGTAAGTTATGGTGGAAAATATATCGATGATTTTGATGATGTAAAAGAAACCAGTGATGGTGGATATATTGCTGTTGGAAGAAGTAACTCAGAAGTTATTACGAAGTATGGAACTGGAAATAATGGTAAATATGATGGTATTATCGTTAAGTTTAAAAGTGACGGAACAGTAGAATGGAGTAAAAACTTTGGTGGCACTAATAATGATTATTTTATTTCTGTAGCTGAAGCAAGTGATGGATATGTAGCTGTTGGTCAAACTACTAGTAATGATGGTGATTTAGTAGGTTTATATAATGGTGGGCAAGCAGATGCTATAATTGTCAAATATAATAAACAAGGTGAAGTTACATATAAACGAAGTTATGGTAGAAATAATGGTGTTGCTGAATCATTCAGGGATATTATTGTAGACAATGGTAATTATTTAATTGTAGGTAGAGCAGGAACTGATGGAGATGATTTAGAAAGTGGAATTGCATATACTGCTGATTCAGGTATAGTATTAAAATTAGATTCAAATTTTAATACCATTTGGCGTACTTTCTTTATAGGATCATTAACCGAAAACTTCAATAAAATTATTAAAACATCTGATAATGGTTATGTTGTAGTTGGATCTTCTGAATCTAGAGATAAAGATATGGATGGAATTGGTTATTTAACTCCTACATATCAATATGAAGCTATAATATTGAAATATAATAATTTAGGTCAATTACAAACTAAAAAATCTTTTCGTGGAACAGCTACTGAAGACTTTTATGATGTAGTCGAAACTACTGACGGATATGTAGCAATTGGTTATAGTGAATCAAGTGATTATGATATGACCGATATCAGTAAGACGACAAATAGTTTAGCAGATGCTATTATAGTAAAATATGATAAAGGTTTATCTAATGTAATTTGGAAAAAAGTATTTGGTGGAAGTAATACTGAGGCATTTAGTTCTGTAGTTGTGACACCTGATAATAACTTAATTGCTGTAGGATATAGTAAATCGGAAGATATGGATATGACTGGTATCGCTATTTCTAAGGAAGGTTATAGTAATGCAATAGCTATTAAATTTAATAATAGTGATGGCAATATAATAACTAAGAAAGTGTTTGGTGGTTCAAATACTGATTCATATAATAAAATAATTAAAACTAGTGAAAATGAATATGTAGTAGCTGGTAAAACATTATCTAATGATTATCATTTAAAAAAATTTAATAAAGGACATAGCGATGGACTTTTAGTTATTTATGATAATAATCTTAATCTTATAAAAAACTTTCAAGAACCAGTTGTTATTATTGATAAATTAGAAACTATTATTTCTAATTATGGAACAAGTATTAGCTCTAAATATAATAACGTATATACAACCAATGATCCAACTAAAGATTTATTAAGTTGGTGTAATGCGTTTGAACCATATACAGTAGGCAATACTAGTAATTACTATCATGGACAATGCTTAAACCCTTTTAATAGCGATGATATTAAACTATTAGTTAATAAGGATGTAGCTAGTGGATTGAAGATTTTAACAGGTGAACATGAATATAAAATTACTGTATCACCAAACAATAGTTATAACTGGCATAAAATAATTACTTATGGTGGTTCAAGCACAGGAAATGTTGAATGGAGTAATCTTAAATTAAAATTTAAAGATGGTTATATTGGTAGTATTAATTCATCAATAACAAGTGGTTATCTTGAACCAATGGCTTTAGTTAATTCTTTTGTAACAACTCAAAGGCCGGCGGGGCTTTTACCAACGGTATATGATATTATAAATACTAATGGTAAAACAGGTATAGGAAGTTATCCTGTAATGTATATTCATATCAAACCAAGAAAATCAGAATTAGTAAGTGTAATACTCACTTCTAGTGCTGATTCTAGAGCTGGTGATGGTTTAGGAATTTATGAATTACGTAACTTTGATATGTCAGTAACTCCGACTGAATAATAAGAGAAAAGATTCCAATATTAATATTGGGGTCTTTTATTTACAATTTTTTTATAAAATGATATGATAAATGTAGGGTGATAATATGAAGAAAAAGGGTTTTACATTAATAGAATTATTAGCCGTAATTGTTATCTTAGCGATTATTGCAATTATCTCAGTACCAATCATAACTGACTTAATTAATAAGTCTCGATATGGTGCTTTTGGCGTAACCAAGAAGAATATTGAGCGAGCAGCAGAATTATATCATGCTAAAAATGCTGATGATTTAGTATGGGAAGATAATATTAGTTATGTGACCATTGGTACATTAAAAACTAAAAAGTTCTTAAAAAATAATCTAATTAATACTTTAGATAGTACTAGTATTAATGACGATACAAAAGTCTTACTTTACCGAAAAGGTAGAAAAGTAGATTATTCGTTGCAACTTTATGATAAACAATTTTTTGATTGGTATCAAAAGGAAATGGTGAGAGCAAGCAAATCGGAAGATATTACACTTCCGACTACTTTGGGAGATAAAGTAACCATTGATCTTGAAACTTTAATGAGTAAAGGGTTAGTCGATGAGTTAAGACTACCACTAGAACCAGAAAATAGATGTGTTGGATACGTAGAAATAGAAAAAACAACTGATAACTATGAATATAACGCTTATGTGGACTGCCTTCAAGGAGCAAGTACATTTACTAGCCACTATGTAAGTTATGGTGGAAAATATATCGATGAATTTTTTGATGTTAAAGAAACCAGTGATGGTGGATATATTGCCGTTGGAAGAAGTAACTCAGAAGCAATAACGAAATATGAAACTGGAAATAATGGTAAATATGATGCAATTATCGTTAAGTTTAAAAGTGACGGGATTGTAGAGTGGAGTCGTAACTTTGGTGGAAGTAATGCTGAAGAATTTAATGGGGTTATTGTAACAAATAATGGATATATCGCAGTTGGGGCGACTTCTTCTAGTGATGGTGATTTAGTAGGTATCTATAAAGGAGGAACAAATGATGCCATTATTGTTGAATATGATAAAAGTGGTAATTTAATAAATAAAAGAAGTTATGGTTCAAGTGGTACTAGCGGTTCTGAAACATTTATTGATATTGAAAAAACAACAGATGGATATGTTGTTGTTGGTAGTGTTGATAATATAGCAACAGATGGCGATTTAGAAGATAATAATTATGTTGGTGGTGGCGATCTTTGCATAATAATTAAATTTGATCTAAATTTAAATGTTATATGGAAAACTTATTTTGGTGGTAGTAGTTATGAAAAGTTTTATGCTCTTTCTAAAACAAGCGATGATGGTTATATTGTAGTTGGTAATGGTTCGTCTAGCACTTTAGATTTAGCTGGATTACATAAAGGATCAACTGATGCTTATATAGCTAAATTTGATAGTAATGGTAATTTACAAAATCGTCAAACATTTGGTGGTTCTGATACGGATGTATTGTCAGATGTTGTTGAAGTAACTGATGGATATGTATTTGTAGGGAGCAGTTCATCGTCAAATACAGATATGACTGGATTAAATAAAACTAACAATAAAATGATGGATGCCGTAATTGTTAAATACGATAAAAATCTAGAAAATATTATATGGAAGAAAAGTTTTGGTGGGACATTAGATGATAATTTTAGAGGAATCTTAAAATTAAATAACAATGAATTTTTAGTTGTTGGTGATAGCAAGTCTAGTGATATGGATATGCAAGATATAGCTATTTCTTCAGGAGGCTATAAAAATGCTATTATGATAAAATATG
The DNA here is from genome assembly GCA_002410935.1 of Caryophanales bacterium UBA5364. Lineage (GTDB taxonomy): Bacteria > Bacillota_I > Bacilli_A > RF39 > UBA660 > UBA5364. The sequence goes on along the minus strand of DHPM01000003.1, from coordinate 6,677 downwards.
ATAATAATGGTAATATATTAACTAAAAAGATTTTCGGTGGAAACAATAGTGATTCATTTAACTCTATTATTAAAACTACAGATAACAATTATGTTTTATCTGGTCGAACATTTTCTAACGATATAAATTTAAAAAATTTCAATAAAGGACATAGTGATGCAATCTTAGTTTCATATGATTCTAACTTAAACTTAATAAAACAATTTCAAGAACCGGTTGTTATAATAAATAAATTAAAAGATATTGTTGCTAATTATGGTGATAGCATAAAATTAAGTTATAACAATATTTTTACAAGTAATAATCCCGAAGTTGATTTAAAAAATTGGTGTAATTCTCAAAAAGAATATGGTATAGGATATAATTATGCATATGGGCAATGCTTGTATCCATTTAATACAGATGACATAAAAATGTTAACTAATATCGAGGCAACTAGTAGTGAAAAACTAAAAAGAGTATATCAAGGTGAAAGGGAATATCCTTTAGATATTCAAGCAGATGGTATTAGAAATTGGCATAGAATTCATTTTAGATTGATAAATACAGGTGTAATTCAAATATCTAATTTCAAATTAAAGTTTGCTGATGGATATGTTGGAAGTATTGAAGATGCAGTTAGTAATAAGTATATAGAACCATTAGTTGCAGTATCTAATACTATTACGAGACCACCATATTCAGATAACATGTTTCCTAATCCTATTAACATAATTTATACGAATGGAAATCCAGGACCAAGTTCCTATCCAGATATGTTTGTTTATATTAAACCTAAATCTAGTAGATTAACAGGTATAATATTTACAAGTTCACACGAAATAAGTAGTTCAGTTGGTTTTAGTATTGAAGAACTTCGTAACTTTGATATGTCAGTAACACCAACCGAATAAAAAATATAATAACAATGAACTAGCATATAAACTAGTTCATTTTATATTGATAAGATATTGCAAATATGCTAAACTATATATAGTATAATTAGGATAATAAAAATATGGTTATAATAACTAGAAGAGGTGGATTTGATGAAGAAAAAGGGATTTACATTAATTGAATTATTAGCCGTAATTGTTATACTAGCAATCATAGCAATAATCTCAGTACCAATCATCACTGACTTAATTAATAAGTCTAGATATGGTGCTTTTGGATTAACTAAAAAGAACATTGAAAGGGCAGCTGAATTATATCATGCAAAGAATGCTGATGATTTAGTCTGGGAAGGTGATATTAGTTATGTTACTATTGGTACATTAAAGAGCAAAAAGTTTTTAAAGAATAATCTAGTTAATGCATTAGATAGTACTAGTATTAACGATGATACAAAAGTCTTACTTTACCGAAAAGGTAGAAAAGTAGATTACTCATTACAACTTTATGATAAACAATTTTTTGATTGGTATCAAAAGGAAATGGTGAGAGCAAGTAAATCGGAAGATATTACACTTCCAACTACTTTGGGAGATAAAGTAACCATTGATCTTGAAACTTTAATGAGTAAAGGGTTAGTCGATGAGTTAAGACTACCACTAGAACCAGAAAATAGATGTGTTGGATACGTAGAAATAGAGAAAACAACTGATAATTATGAATACAATGCTTATGTCGATTGTCTTCAAGGAGCAAGTACATTCGCTAGTCATTATGTAAGTTATGGGGGAAAGTATCTAGATAATTTTAATGATGTTATTGAAACTAGTGATGGTGGATATATCGCTGTTGGAGAAAGTAATTCAGAAATCATAACTAAATACGGAAACACAGGTAAAGGTAAAAATGATGGCATTATTGTTAAGTTTAAAAGTGATGGGACTTTAGATTGGAGTCGTAACTTTGGCGGTAGTAATGATGATCATTTTCTAAGTGTTGTTGAAGTAAGCGATGGTTATGTCGTTGTTGGAAATACGGCATCAAATGATAAGGATTTAGTTGATGCTAATTATAAAGGTGGTATCACTGATTCTCTAATCGTAAAATATGATAAAAGTGGTAATGTAACTTATATTAGAAGTTATGGTTCGGCTGGTGAAGTAAGTAGTGGAGAAAGTTTCACTAAAGTTATTCTAGATGGTACTGATTTAGTTATTATAGGTTATGTTAATGGTACTGATCCCGTTGGGGATTTAGAAGGAATTACTTTAAGTTACAATGCAGAAGGAATAATTATCAAGTTTGATAAGGATTTTAATATGTTATGGCGTACCTTCTTTAGTGGTAATTATGGTGAAACTTTTGATTCAATAATTAAAACATCTGATAATGGTTATTTATTAGTAGGAGGTTCTAACTCTAATTCTCATGATATGGCCGGAATAACTTATCCTGATGGTCGAAACACTGAAGGTATTATTGTAAAATATGATAGCAATGGCGTTTATCAATCAAAATATGTTTTTAGGGGTGATTTAACTGATACGTTTCAAGATGTTGTAGAAGTCAGTGATGGCTATATAGCTATAGGTTATAGTACATCTTCACTATTAGAGATGGAAGGATTAAATAAGAGTAATAATGGATTGAATGATGCTATTATCATCAAATTTAATAAAGACTTAACGAATGTTATGTGGAAGAAAAGTTTTGGTGGAAGTAAAAGCGATAATTTCTATCAAATAATAAAAGGTACTAATAATGAAGTAATCGTCGTTGGTAGTAGTAATTCTGAAGATTTAGATATGAAAGATATTGCTATTTCTAAAGATGGCTATAATAACGCAATTATCGTTAAATATAACATTGCAACGGGAAATATTGTTAGTAGTAAAGCCTTTGGAGGAAATAATAGTGATTACTTTAAGTCAATTATTAATACTTCTGAAAACAAATATATATTAGCTGGTTCAACATTCTCGAATGACCTTAATTTAAAGAACTTTAATAAAGGACATAGTGATGCAATCTTAGTTAGTTATGATAATAATTTTGAATTAGAAAAAGTGTTCCAAGAACCAGTTGTTATTATTGATAAGTTAAAAGCAATTGTTCCTAATTATGGAAATGATATAAGTTTAAAATATGACCATATATATACGAGTAATGATCCAACCAAAGATTTTACTAATTGGTGTACATCTATTGTTCCATATTTAACTGATGATAATAGTAATTATCCATATGGAACATGTTTATATTCATTTAATAGTGATGATATTAAAGAATTATTTAATGCTAATAATGCTAGAAACTTAAAACCAATTGTAGCTGGTGTAAATGAACATAATATTGATAATAATCCAAACAATATTTACAATTGGCATCGAATTTTAATTAGTTTTGAAGGTCATAATCGTGATGTTGAAATTTCTAATCTAAAACTTAAATTCAAAGATGGATATGTTGGAAGTGTTAGAAAAGCTATAACAGATGGCTATATTGAACCATTAGTAACAGTATCTAATCGTTTAGCGCCTGCTTATCGATTATTCCCAACTATCATTGATATTATAAATGATAATGGAACAACTGGTTTAGGTACAATGTATCCAAAGTTATATATCCATGTCAAACCTAAAAAAGTCCAATTAGTTGGTATAATATTCACATCAAATAAAGATATTACACCATCAGATGGTGCTCGTATCGATGAATTACGAAACTTTGATATGTCAATAACTCCAACTGAATAATAAGGATTTATATATGAAAGAACTAGTACTTTAAAACTAGTTCTTTTTAATTGATAAGTAATATTAATTATGTTAAAATATATATAGAATAATTAAGAATAAAAAAATATGTACATAATAACTAGAAGAGGTGGATTTAATGAACAAAAAAGGATTTACATTAATAGAACTATTAGCGGTAATTGTTGTACTAGCGATTATTGCAATTATTTCGGTACCAATCATTACGGATTTAATTAACAAATCAAGATATGGTGCTTTTGGCGTAACAAAGAAAAATATTGAGCATGCAGCAGAATTATATTATGCAAAGAATGCTGATGATGTATATTGGGAAGATAATATTGCTTATGTTACTATTGGTACATTGAAAAGCAAAAAGTTCTTAAGTAACAATGTTGTTAATACACTAGATAGTACTAGTATTAGTGATGATACTAAGGTACTTTTATATCGTAGTGGAAGAAAGGTAGATTATTCATTACAACTTTATGATAAACAGTTCTTTGATTGGTATCAAAAGGAAATGGTGAGAGCAAGTAAATCAGAAGATATTACACTTCCAACTAATGTTGGAGAAACAGTAACAGTTGATTTAGAAACTTTAATGGGTAAAGGTTTAGTTGATGAATTAAGATTGCCATTAGAGTTAGATAATAGATGTGTAGGCTATGTAGAAATAGAGAAAATGGCCGATAACTATGAATATAATGCCTATGTTGACTGCTTACAGGGAGCAAGCACATTTGCCAGTCATTACGTAAGTTATGGTGGTAAATATATGGATGAATTTACTGATGTAAAGGAAACTAGTGATGGAGGATACATTGCAGTAGGAAGAAGTAATTCAGAAACCATAACTAAATATGGAAATATTGGTAAAGGAAAATATGATGCAATCATTGTTAAATTTAAAAGTGATGGAACCTTAGAATGGAGTCATAACTTTGGAGGCTCTAATAACGATGTCTTTTACGCAGTTGCAGAATCACCTGATGGATATGCAGCCGTTGGTCAAACAACTAGTAGTGATAAAGATGTCTTAGATTACAAAGGGGGCAACAATGATGCCTTAATTGTTAAATATAATAAACAAGGGGAAGTAGTCTTTAAAAAAAGTTATGGAACAAGTAGTGCTATTTCAACAGTTGAAAGTTTTAGCAATATTATGTTCGATAATAATCATTTTATAATCGTTGGAAGAATAGCGGCAGCAACTAAAGATGGTGACTTAGAAGGTGAAACAGGTCTTTCTAGTTATTGTGAAGGAATAATATTAAAATATGATGTAGATTTTAATTTTGTTTGGCGTAAATTTTTTAGTGCTGAAATTGATGAGGGTTTTGAAGGAGTAACTAAAACAACTGATAATAATTATATTGTAGTCGGTGCTTCATCATCGAAGTTATTAGCAATGGAAGGCTATGGTTATACGACACCAACTTATCAAAATGAAGCTATAATTTTAAAATATGATCTTAACGGAAATTTAATTAAGTTAAATTCATTTCAAGGTAGTAGAACTGAAAACTTCTATGATGTAGTAGAAGTAGATGATGGGTACATAGTGGTAGGTCAATCTCAATCTAGTGATCAGGATATGGAAGATGTAAGCGTTGGTAAAAATGGATATAAAGATGCAATCATCGTTAAATATGATAAAACATTAGATAATGTATTATGGAAAAAATCATTTGGTGGAACTGATGATGATACCTTTTATGCTATCGAAAAGGTTAATAATCAAGAAGTAATAGTTGTGGGTTATAGTAAATCAACTGATTTAAATATGTTTAATATTGCTAAATCTACTGGTGGATATAGCAATGCCATTTTAATTAAATATAATGCTAGTAATGGTGATATTATTGATAAAAAGATATTTGGAGGAACTAAAAGTAATGAATTTACTTCATTAATTAAAACAAGTGAAAACAACTATATTGTTTCAGGAAGTACCTTTTCTAGTGATATTGATTTAAAAAACTTTAATAAAGGTAATCAAGATGCTTTATTAATTAACTATGATAGTAATATGAATTTAAAAAAGGTTTTTCAAGAACCAGTTGTCTTAATTGATAAATTAAAGACAATTGTTCCTAATTATGGAACTAATATAAGTTTAAAATATGATAATATTTATACCAGTAATGATCCAACGAAAGATTTGGGTAATTGGTGTGGTAGTAGAGATGTGTATTTAGAAGGTAATACAAGTAATTATTACTTTGGTGAGTGTTTAACTTCTTTCAACCAAGATGATAAAAAATTATTAATAGATAAAGAAGTGAACTCTGGCTTAAGATTCCATTCAGGTGAATATGAATACAAACTTACTGTTAATCCAAATCATATTAATAGTTGGTATTTGTTATCAGTACTATGTGGTAATAGTGGTGCTGTATCAATGAGTAATTTAAAATTAAAATTTGCTGATGGATATGTAGGACACATAACTGATGCAATTAATAAGGGTTATATTGAACCATTAGTAGTAGTAAACAGTAGAGTAAATGTATTTCAACCTCAACTATTATTACCTAATGTAATTGATATAATAAATGAAAATGGTAATACCGGAACAGGTAGTTATCCTTCATTATTTATAATTTTTAAACCAAAAAAATCAAAATTATCTAGTATCTTTTTGACTGTCAATAGGGGTTCAAATGGTAATGATGGATTAAGTATTCATGAACTACGTAATTTTGATATGTCAATAACCAAAACTGAATAACATGCTGTAAAGGACTTTACTATTTTACAGTAGAGTCTTTTGATTTAAATAGATATTGAATAATGAAACCATAAAATGGAAGTATATATATAGGAGTGATTTGATGAAGAAAAAGGGATTTACATTAATTGAATTATTAGCCGTAATTGTTATATTAGCGATTATTGCAATTATTTCGGCACCAATTATTACTGATTTAATTAATAAATCAAGATATGGTGCTTTTGGAGTGACCAAGAAGAATATTGAGCATGCAGCAGAATTATATTATGCAAAGAATACTGACGATGTATACTGGGAAGATAATATTG
>DHPM01000005.1:105913-106496 GCA_002410935.1 Caryophanales bacterium UBA5364 | reverse complement strand
TCATTTACAAAATACTTATGATTATTAATTTTAACAATATAATTAAATATTTTATATCTAACAGGTAATTTATTTTGTTGTTTTAAATAACAAAAATTTTCAAAATATACCTTTTTAAATTTATATTGACGAGCTAATCCTATTTTTTTTCTTGAAAACCTTAATTTTAAATTATATATATAATCATCTTTTTGTTTTTCAGAAAGATTCATTTCGCTTAAAACATTTATTAATATATCTAAATAATTGTCGATTTTTTTGATTTCTTTTTCAAAATTTCCAACAGATGCATGTGAATGGCTGTTTTTTCGAACAATGTAATAATATAATGATTCATCGATATAACCACACTTATATTTATGCGAAATTGGCAATAGCATCTGCCAATTTTGACCTCCTTTTGTTATATATATACTGCGACTTGGATTAACATCTAAAAACGCAGACATTCTAACCATATAACAACCTGGAGCAAAATAAACTCCGTTTTTCTCATAAATAAAATCTTCGAATAATTGTTCATTAAATCTACTTTTTGCTTTTTTCGAAAGAAATCCTATGGAATTATTTAAATCATTTTCGT
>DHPM01000005.1:83594-105810 GCA_002410935.1 Caryophanales bacterium UBA5364 | reverse complement strand
CACTTTTCGTCATAAATTGATGCATCAGTTTTTACAAATCCATATTGAGGATTATCTTCAAGAAATTTCACTTTTTTTGAAATTGAGTCAGGGGTCAATATATCATCTGAATCAGGCCATGTTAAATATTCACCTTTAACATATTTTAAGCCATTATTAATAGCGCCTGCTGCTCCTGAGTTTTCCTGTGTCAAATATATAAAATTAATATTTTTTTTCTTAAATTTTTCAATATATGATTTAATAATATTATCAGTGTTATCAGTAGAACCATCATTTACCATAATAACTTCCAGGTTGGAATAATCCTGTTTTAATACTGAATCCAAAAATCTCGATACATATGTTTCTCCGTTATAACATGGAGATAATATAGAAACTAATTTCATAATTCACCTACTTTTTTTATTAACCTTTTTATTTTTACTAATGGCCTTTTAATTTTATAAATTATTTGTTCTTTTAAATTTGGTGTATATCTTCTTGACTTAAAAGAAGTATCGAAATCATTATTGAAGAAGTTTTTTCTGTTTTCAATCATTTTTTCACTATATTTACCATTGTTTATTCTTGGATTATATTTATAAGAAAGTTCTAATTGTTCTTCTTTATAAACAATATTATCTTTTATTTTTTCAAATAGGTCTGACCCTTTTTGATTGTTTGTGTATATTAAAGAAATACCTCGATCTTGATTTTTATTGAAGAAATCTTTATCAGTAGTTTCAATCCCCCAAAAGTCACCTAAAGAAATATCTGCTACTCTTGGAATAGTGGCAAAATCACAATTATAACAACTTTTCATAAGATAGCAATTTTTAATGTATCCGATAAAATATTCGTCATAAGAGTGCATTATTGATTTTATTAATTTATCTTTGTTATAGTAATTAATATTATAATTACTCCACCCATTTTTTTTATTTCTAAAAATAACTTTTGTTACTTTTTCTTTAAAACGATCTTTGTTGGCTTTTTCGAAAACTTTATATGATGGTACTCCGTGACATACAATATCAACAATAATTAAATTATCATCATTATTAATCATATTTCTCATGGCAGCACATTGACAAGGGGTTCCACTAAACAAAACCTTTTTGTTTTGTTTTAATTTTTCTTTAACTATATTAAAAATATTCCCAGTATAGCTTTGAATGTATTTTGAACCCCTTAATTTTTCTAAATCTTTTTTGTTATCAATAACAATATGTTTAACTTTATCATCTTCATAACTTACACCAATTACAATGCCATTTTCTTTTATAATTTGAAGAGCTAGTTCAGAAAAAATTCCACCAGAGGTTGACTTGGAAACTATTTCTTTATTTTTTGAATATGCTGCATAAGCCTTCATTTCTTCTTTTTTATTTTTAGTTTTGAAATTTATTTTAGGACATTTTTTAACACAGAGTCCACAATCTATACATTTTTTCTCATCAATATTAAATTGATAGAATCCTTCTTCATCATGTTCAATCTTTATCGCATTCGTTGGACAAATATTACTACATAAACCGCATCCGGTACAATTGAATTTTTTTGAATTTAAATTATTCATACGACTTTACTCCTTTTGAAAATTGAATTAATCACTTTAGAATAGACACTTTTAAAATTAGTATTATATTTATATATAATTATACCTGTCCTTAATGTTAGTATTACAAAGATAGAACCAATTAATAATAAAAAGTTAATTATACTTAATTCATAAGAAAATATCATGCCTTCAATTGGTTTTAATAAAAATACAATAATCATATATATAATAATTTTTAAAATTATTGTTGTATATTCTAACTTTTTATTTATAAAATCAAATTTATGATTATATACTAATTTCACTCTTAAAGTTAAGCTAACCATATAACCAATAACTGTAGCAAATAATATGCCAAATATTCCAAGAGGTTTTACTAACATTATCGATAATAATAAGTTTGTACCGGCCGCGAAAAATGCATAATATTTAGTTTCCCTAAACATTCCATTAGCTGTTATAACTGTATTAATAGGTCTTACAATACATTTGAAAAAGATAATAGAAGCAAACATAGCAACTACCCAATAACTTAATATATAGGATTCTTTTCCAATCCAAAGATTAATAAAACTTCTTCCCCCTAGGATGAAGCATATTGGGACGATGAATGCCATTATGTCGCTTATAATAGAAAATTCTTTAAACAGTTTAAAACTGGTGTCATTATCTTCTTTAGAAAAGATATTTCCAAACGTTGAAATAATTCCTGAATCTATTTTAGCAATAACCTGGGTTAGAAAACTTGAGATATAATTATATGTAGCATATATACTAACTGCTATTGGTCCAATAAACGTCATTAATATAATTGAGTCAACGTTATTTACTACTAATTCGCCTATTTTATGATAAATGATATCTTTTGTCATTTTATGGGCTGATATATCTTTTTTTGCTTTTTTATCTAACCATTTATACATTCTTGAACATAAAAAGTCAGCAATTATTTCTTCAAGTATTTTACCAATTAACATAACAACAGCTACATTAATTAAACTATCGGTAATAATAACTACTACGATTATACCAACATCAATAATAATCTTTATCATATTTACTATAATTGAATATATATAATTCTTTTGTTCTGAAAATAGTAAAATAGAATAAGATTTTGAATAAAAGAAATATGGAATGGTTTGTGAAAAACCAATAATTATAAACGAGATTATTATTGTAAATAAATGTTCATCATTAGTTACCGTAAAAGGTAATACAAGAGTAATAGCTATTAATAGAGTTAAAATCAAAGCTCCTATTTTCCTAAAAATGGTGATTGAACCATTAAAGATTTCACTCACCTTTTTTTGATTGTTATCAGCCATTGGCTTATAAAGTTTAAATAATACGGCACTACCAAAGCCGGCTTCTACTAAGAATAAGTATGTTATAATTTGATTAATAAATTGGTAATAGCCATTAAACTCAGAACCTAAGTTATCAATCATAACCCTTACTTTTACAAAGGCAATAATTGATATAATAAAATAAGGTATGAGTTCACTAAGACCATTTAATATAATTTTTTTAGTTCTCATTTGTATGTTTCACTTATTTCCTCGCTAATCTCGTTAATTGTATCATCAACGATTTTTTTACATTCTTCTACTTTAGTATCAATTTTTTTGATTATATTCTTATAATCTTTTTCTATATAATCAATTTTTTCTTTTACTTGATCAACAATTGAACCTTGCCATAATTTTTCTGATTTTGATTCAATTACTAGTTCATTCATATCAAGTCCATGACCAATTACACCTTTGTATTTTGGACTATATGATAAACAGATAGCTGGTTTTTTCATTTGAAAAGTAGAAACTGCAGCATGCATTCTACAAGTTATTGTGAAATAACCATATCCTAATACCATTCGAGCTTCAACCGGTAATATTTCATCTCTAATAACTACCATGTTTTTATTAATAAAGTTTTTATACTTATTATTGATTTTATCTAGCAAAATATTATCATTAGCAACTCTATTTCTTGTTACAACATGTGATAACCAGACAAGTTTTTTATTTGGATACTTTTTTTGAACCATTTTTATCATTTTAATAAATGAATTCATAACATCTTCTTCATTTTTAGAATATAACTTTATTAAACCTGTACCAACAAAAGTTATATATTCATTTTCTTTTAAATCATATTTTTTAAGTATCTTTTTATAATTTTTTGTATATTCTTCTTGAAGACCTAAGTCTAAGAAAGCTAAGTCTCTTGACTTAAATACTTCCTTATCGATTTCATTCTTCATATATTTAGCAGATTCATCATCTCTAGAATATATTTTTATATCTTTAAAACATTCTTTTGCCCATTCTCTTCTTATACCTGTATAAGGTCCAATAGTTTGTCCAATCATATAAAATTGACCTCTTTTATTAAAATCGGTTAATTGTGACAAAATGTTTTTAATCGCTAAATTATCTTTAGGTAAATTATAATATATTTCTGAAAAATCATCACCGCCAAGCATAATTATTGCATCATAATAATTACCAACTTTTTTATAAAGATTTTTTAATCTTAATTTTCTTTCAATATATCTAACGAACTTTATTTTATCAGTAATTAGTTTATAACTAAATATTTGATCTTTATAAATTTTATCGTATTTAGTTGCTTCTTTTAATCTTTCAATATTAAAATCATATTCAGTATCAGTATAAAACTCTGGTTTATACTTTCTTAATTTTTTTTCTAAATAGTGAATTAGATTTTCACCCATCATCATACTTCCATAATTTAAAGTATTTGGTAAATGTTTAATAAATATTTTCATTTGCACTCCTCCATCTTTCAATATTATATCAAATATCTATACTTTTTTCCATCAAATTTTATTTGTTGACATATAATAAAAAAACTTTAGTTTAACTAAAGTTTTATTTCTTAGCTTTTTCTGTTTCTTTAACAATGTATATTGGTCTATTCTTAGTTTCTAAATATGTTTTTGATAAGTATTGTCCAATAATACCAGTACAGAATAATTGGATACCACTAACAAAGAAAATAATACATACTAGTGATGGCCAACCAGATGTTGGGTCACCATAAGCTAATGTTTTTACAATTATAAAAATAATTAAGATAAAAGCAATAAATAAGAATAACATACCAAAAATTGATGCGATTACTAATGGTGCTGTTGAGAATGCTACTATTCCTTCAAGTGAATAAATAAATAACTTCCAAAAAGACCATTTAGTAACACCCGCTACTCTCTCAACATTTTTGAATTCTAACCATTTAGTATTAAATCCTACCCAACCGAATATTCCTTTAGAAAAACGATTATACTCTTTCATTTCAATTATTGAATCAACCATTTGACGAGTCATTAGTCTAAAATCTCTAGCACCATCAACAATATCGGCTTTAGAAATCTTATTAATTAATTTATAAAACATCCTAGCAAAGAAACTTCTGATTTTTGGTTCCCCTTCTCTTGTTACTCTGCGAGTAGCAACAGAATCATAATCTTCTTCTTTAATTGATTGATACATTTCAGGTAATAATGCTGGAGGATCTTGTAAATCGGCATCCATAATTGCTACATAGTCACCAGTAGCATTTTCTAATCCCGCATACATCCCTGCTTCTTTACCAAAGTTTCTAGAAAATGAAATATATCTAACTCGCTTATCTTTTTTTGCTAGTTGTCTCATTATTGATAAGGTTTTATCTTTTGAACCATCGTTAATAAATAAAAATTCAAATTCAACTTCTTTCATCTTATCTGCTACTTTAACTATTTCTTCATAAAATAATGGTAATGATTCTTCTTCATTGTAGCATGGTACAACAGCTGATATTTTTTCTTTCTTCATAATACACATCCTATTCTTCAATAATTCTATAATACCATAAATAATATAAGTGTCAATTATTATTTTTGAATACTAAAAACTTACTTAAAATGTAATTTAAAATAATAATAATGATATTAACGATTATTTTAGAAATCATATCATTAATACTTATTAAATCAATTAAGATAAACATTAATAACATATCGATACCAAAAGTAAGTAATCGACAACTATAAAAAGATAATAACTCTTTAATTTTCGTATTTAATTCATTTGCTTTACTATTAAATACATATTTACGGTTAGTTATATAGGCAAACAATACTGATAATACCCATGCGATAACATTAGATGTATAGACATCTATTTCTAATAGTCTTGTACTTAAAGCATAAACAACTATGTTTATTAGAGTTGTTAAAACACCAAATACTAAGTATAAAATAGCTTCTTTATATTTCATAAATAATTCTTTCATATAAACTCCTTTTTAAATATATTTATTAGATTATTCGATACCATTATACCACCTTTTAGATCTTTTTTTATAATATTATCATTATTTATATTTATATTTTTCCTTTACATTAACCAAATACTAACAGTTCACTTTTTTGGTTAAATAAGATATAATTAAAATGGTGGTAAGATGAAAGAAAAACAAAAAAGAGAAATGATTAAACAACTTCAAAAACACAAAGAAAAAACAAGTAAGGATAATGTAATAATAAAGTCAATTAAGATTACTTTTTTATTACTTGCTGTTTTAGTTAGTATTATTTACTTGATTTATACGATAAAATCATCTAGTGATAAAGTTAATCAAGTATATTTGATTACTAATAGTTCAATTATTACGGGTATGACAATCTTTATGGCATTAGCAATGACAATTAAGAAAAAAGTATTGCAAGAAGCTTTAGGTATGATCACAGCTATAATCTTTATTGTTTTTATTGGTTTTAATATAGCGGTTAGTACTAATAAATTAGACCTCCCTACCCAAGCTGTTTTAAATGATTTTACTAGTACTTCATTTAATGAAGCATTGATATGGGGTACTGAAAATAAAATTGGAATTGAAGGACGATATGTTAATAGTGATGATATTGCTGAAGGAAGTATTATTGCCCAAGATATTAAGCCTAATACATTACTAAAGAATATTGAAAAAATAGTTTTCACGGTATCAAATGGTCCTAACTATGATAAGGAAGTAATTATATCTAATATGGTTGGTTGGAATATTGATGACGCTTTAAAAGTTATTAAAGATAATTATTTAAATAATGTGACCATTGATTTTGAAGTTAATGAAGATATAACTAAAAATGTGATTATTAGTCAAAGTACAAGTGGTCAAATTAAAAGAAATAATAAAATTCATTTAGTGGTTTCGTTAGGAAGTATTGATAATTTAACTCCTATTGAAATGGTTGATTTAAAAGAAAAAAGTTTATTTGATGCTACTTATTACTTAAAAAGTAATGGTGTTAAATATGAATTAGTTTATGAATTTAGTAATTCTATTAAAAAGGATATGGTTATTAGTCAAAGTGTTAAAAAAGGATTAGAAATAGATCCTAAGACAGAACAAATTACTTTAATTATTTCTAAGGGTAAAGAGATAGTTACCCCTGATTTAAAAACAATGAAAGTTGATGATATAGTCAGTTGGGTTATTAATAATAACTTGAAAATTGAATTTAGTGAAAGATATGATTATCAAGTTAAATTAGGTGATATTATAAGTGTTAATTATAATAAAGATGATGTTATTTCAGAAGGTACTAAGGTTACCATTGTTACTTCTAAAGGACAATTAAAACTAAAAGAGTTTAATACTTTAAATGAGTTTAGATCATGGGCAACTGATAATAATGTTCGTTATGAAGAAGAATATGAATATAATACTTCTTTTAAATCAGGAAGCATTATTAAGTTTTCTCAAGATGCGGGTACCGCAATTGATCCTAAAGTGCCAGTAACAGTTTATGTTTCTAAAGGTTCACCTGTTACGGTTCCTTACTTTGTTGGTAAATCAAAATCTAGTATTACGACTACTTGTAAGAACTTAGGATTAAATTGTAGTTTCTATTATACTGGCTACTCTTCTACAACGAGAGATATAGCTACTAAACAAAATGTTAATAGTGGTGTTAAAGTAGTTAGTGGTACTTCTATTAAAATTGGTTTAAGTAGTGGTCCTGCTAAAACATTTAATGTTTATATTCAAGATACATTATTTGGTTCTACTCCTAGTCAAACGATTGCTAATTTAAAAAGTTACTTTAATAAAAATTGTCCAGGTGTATATTTTACTTATTTAGCAAAGAAATCAAATACTGGAGCGGCAGCTGGTATTATTCATGAGTCTTCTCCTACTAAGGGTGGATATAACACTTTTACTCAAGGAAGAACTTATACAATTTGGATTATTGAATAATAAAAAAAGATGAGAATTTCATCTTTTTTAATTTATACTTTGTAATCTTTCAATCCTACTATCTAGAGTTGGATGAGTACTCCATAATGAGTTTTTCTTTTTTCTTTCTTTAACTAAAGGATTAACAATAAATAATGAACTAGATGATTTGTTTGCTTGCTCTAATTCTTCATCATCGGTCGTTAATTTTTTTAAAGCACTAATTAAACCATCCTTATTTCTCGTTAATTCAACAGCACTAGCATCGGCTAAATACTCTCTATTACGAGAGATAGCCAACTTCATTAACTCGGCAAATAAGGGTGAAAGAATCAAAAATATGATACCTATTATAGCAACGAATGCTCCTACTTTATTATCGTTATCGCTATCACCACGTAACATCCCTCGTGAGAAAGCATCAGATAGGATAACAACAAAACCTACCATGACAATAACAATTGTTTGAAGTAAGATATCGTAATTACGAATATGAGATAACTCATGAGCAATGACCCCTTCTAACTCATTCTTATCTAATTTTTCTAATAAACCAGTTGTGATACATACAACAGCATTCTCTGGATTTCTACCAGTAGCAAAAGCATTTAAAGCTGTATCTTCCATAACATATAGTTTAGGAACTGGTATATTAGCTGCGATACATAATCCTTCTAAGATATGATTTAGTTGAGCATATTCTTCTTTAGTAGCAATTCGTGCTTTATTAAGTTTTAAAACTATTTTGTCAGAATAATAATAAGCATTATAGGAAAACAATAATGAAATAGTAATTCCAATAATAACCGCAAATATAACATTATCAAAAACTAAAGCAGATAAAAAGTAAATAAATAAGGCAATAAATAAGAAAAATACAGAAACAATAACAAATGTTTTTTGTTTATTTTTTTGTACATCTCTTAATATCATAACTTAATACTCACATTCTCTTTATCTTTATCACTTACCTTAAAATATTCTTTTTCTTTAAACTTTAATATACTTGCGATAATATTATTAGGAAACACCATAATTGATGTATTAAAGTGTTGTACAGAATCATTATAAAATTGTCTAGCATAAGCAATTTTATCTTCTGTTCCCGTTAATTCTACTTGTAGATTAGCAAATATCTTATCAGCTTTTAAATCAGGATAAGATTCTGCTAAGGCAAGTAAACTTTTAACATTTCTACTTATTTCCTCATTTTGTTTAGCTTTTTCACTTAAACTATTACTTCTTTGATTAACAACATTTACTAAGGTTTCTGCTTCATATTTAGCGTAACCTTTAGTAACCTCTACTAAATTAGGTATTAGATCATTTCTTCTTTTTAATTGATTATCAATTCCTGCTAGGGCATTATTACATCTTATATTTAGTTTAATAATACGGTTATATAAGAAAACTAATAAAATGAATAATACGACAATAATTATTATAAATACCTCCATAAATTACCTCCTTAATTTATTCATTATTACTTATATAATATTCTTCTAATATTTTTATAGCAATTAAAACTTCTTCGTTATCGATATTAGAAGTTTGGTAGATAGATTTAATTTCATTAATATCGCTAACTAACTCTTTAATTGATTTAGATTCTAAAGTATTAATTTTTTTGAATGCCATACTATATCCTTTAGTATCTTTATATGAAGAAAAAGTTATATTTAAATTTCTTTTAATAGTTTCTTTAGCGATATTAAGATAACTTCTATAAAGATTTTCTTCTTCACCCTTTAATTTATTTAGTAAGTCATTATGTTGAATTTTTGTTAAAAGGCCTGATGCAAGATTTTCATCAAGTTGGTTCCTTTTCTTATTTAATTCTTCCTTTTGGGAATTGAAATAGTTTATATTATTATTCATGATTCACCTCGATTATAATGGGAATTCCATTTAATGGACAACTATTATCTTTAGTAGTTGGCATACAATAAACAAAATATTTAATTTCATTCTTTTCATCGATTATAACACTTATCTCTTTAGTTTCATCAACATGTAATTCAAAATTGGGAATCGTATATTTACTATCAACATATGTTTCAGTATAGTACTTAATAGTACCAATATTTTGAATTAAGTGATTCGATTTATTTTCTAAACTAAAATCAAATTGATATTTGTTTTTAGTTTTTTTAACACCACTAATTAAAGTGAAAGTTAAGTCTTCAATTGTTTCACTCATATTTTTAGTTAAATAGACAACTACATTACGATTGATTGACTGTGTATTACCATAATAATCAACTGCTTGATAAGTAAGTTTATAAATACCAGATGAAGATGTATCAACTTCCCCACTAACTTTAACTTTATGTTTATTGATATTAATATCATAACCAGGTTCAATATATTTAGTATTCTTTTTTACAAAAATAGTATCTTCACCTTTTAATTTAATATCAATTTTTTCTTTTTCTTTAGTGTCAGGTGTAAGTATTTTGACCCACATTGATTTTAACTTAGAAGAAATATACCCAACAATTCCATCACTGGTTTTAATTTTATACCATAAGTAATAATCATCAAAAGTAAAATCCTGTATGGTATATATTTCTCCTTTAGTAACAGTTCCTATTTTTTTAGAATCGATTGTTGATTCACTTCTTATATTGATTTTATCAATTGTTACTTCTAATTGATATAGACTATTATTTTTTTCATTTGTTTGTTTACTATTAATGGTTACTTCTTCTTCAGCACAACCACTTATTAGTAAGATAAATAAAATTACTACTACTTTTTTCATTTCAATTCCTCTAACTTAACACTAACTAATTTACTAACCCCAGATTCTTGCATCGTTATTCCATATAAGACATCTACAAATTCCATTGTTTTCTTTTTATGGGTAATGATAATAAATTGGGTTTTCTCTTTTAATCTTGTTAAATATTCACCAAAACTATTAACATTTACTTCATCAAGTGCTGCTTCTACTTCATCTAGTACACAAAATGGTACTGGTCTAGATTTTAAAATTGCAAATAATAAACTAATAGCTGTGAATGTTTTTTCGCCACCAGATAATAATGAAATACTAGTTAATTTTTTACCTGGAGGTGATGCGACAATATCAATACCTGTTTCTAAGATATTATCTGGATTAGTTAGTTTTAAGGTTGCAGTGCCTCCTTTAAATAATTCTTTAAATGTTGCATTAAAATTACTATTTATAATATTAAATGTTTCTAAGAAGTCTTTTTCCATGACGGTATCCATTTCCTTAATAATCTCTAATAAGGTGTTTTCTGCTTTAATTAAGTCTTCTTTTTGATTTAGTAAAAAGTCATATCTAGCACTAATTCGGTCATATTCTTCAGGTGCTCCTAAATTAACAACTCCTAGATTTTTAATTTTATTTTTTAAACTATTTACTTTTGTTCGAGCCTCAGTTTCATCTATTTCTAATTTATATAAACTAATAGCTTTTTCATAAGTCATACTATATTGTTCATTTAAATTATTAAGTAGATGATCTAGTTTAACATCCATACGATTAACTTCAATTTCTAAATCTTTTAATTCTTTACTTAAATTATTATATAAACTGTTTTCTTTACGAAGTGATAATTCAAACTCTTCTAAACTATCCATTAAATTAGTTTTATGTTTATTTAAGTTATCTATTTCATTTGTAATATTATCTTTTACTTTTACCGTTTCATAATACTCATTTAAAATACTTTCTTCTTCTTCACTAATCGTATTATTGATAATATTATTAGTTCCTTTTATTTCTAAAGTAACATCATTAATGCGGTCATCTAAGTGCATTAACATATTCTTTTTATTAGTAATATCATCACTAATTGCTACTTTTTTACGATTGATTAAATAGATTTTATCTTCTAGTGATTTAAAGAGATAATCATTTTCATTTATCTTCGTTTCTAACTCTTTAATATCATCAACTATTTTATCACTATCTTTTAAAGCGTTTTCTAATTCGTATTTATCAATAATAATACTTCTTGTTGTTGCTTTATTACCACCAGTAATAGAACCTCCTACATGAAGTAATTCTCCATCAAGGGTAACTACACGATAGCGATAATTTATTTTTTTACTAATATTATTAGCGCTATCAATATCTTTACAAACGATTACATTACCTAATTGATTAGAAATAATATTATAGTATTTTGGATCATATTTACCTAAGTTTGATGCGATACCAATAAAGCCTTCACTATTTTCAATTATATTTAAAATGTTTGGATCAATGGCTTTAGGTTTAATAATATTGAGAGGAAAGAATGTAGCTCGTCCAAGATTATGGCTTTTTAAGTAGTTTATAGCCTCTTTAGCGAACAATTCATTATCAACAACAATGTTAGTGCTAGCGAACCCTAAAGCTGTAGAAATAGCCGTAGAATACTCTTTATTAACTTCAATTAAATTACCAATAACATTATGAATACCCCTTAACTTAGGGTTATTTAAAACATTCTTAACGCTATTTGGAAGTAAACTATTATTTTCAATACTTTCTCTTAAGTTTTGAATACGGTTATTTAAAATATCCTTATTACGATATTTACTACTTAACTCTAACTCTAAATTAGTCTTAGTTGTTTTAACTTTATTTAATTTAGTGTTTTCTTCTTCTAAGTCATTAACTAACTTATCTAATTCAGCCCTTTTACTTTCGATTTCTAATTTAGTACGATTATAATCATTTTGTAGTTTTAATTCTGTTTCCTTTAATTCAATTAAATTATTATGTAGTTTAGAGTCTTCAACTGTATATTTTTGTCTTTCTAAAATAATCTTCTTTTGACTATTGATTTTTTCAACTTTAGTAGTAATATCAATTAAATCTTTTCCTAATTTACTAAGTTCGTTACTAACTTTATTAATATTTAATTTATATTCTTCTATTTTAGCCTCATAACCGGTATTAGAAGTCGATAAAGTAAGTAATTCATTATTAATCTTATCTACTTTATCTTTCTTTTCTTTATAACTATAATTGATATTAGTTATATCATTAGTTATTAACGCTATTTCAATATTTTCTAATTCTTCTTTAGTACTAAGATAAGCTAATGCTTTTTCTTTTTGCTCTTTTAATGGTTCAACTTGAACTTCTAATTCATTAATAATATCATCTACACGACTCATATTATTATGTGTTCGTTCTAGTTTTCTTAAAGCATCTTCTTTTCTTTTTTTATACTTTAAAACACCAGCTGCTTCTTCAAAGATAATTCTTCGATCATCTGGTTTATTACTCAATATTTCTTCTATTTTTCCTTGAGATATAATATTAAAACTTTCTTTTCCAATCCCGCTATCCATTAATAAATCAGTTATATCTTTTAATCGACACTTTTCATTATTAATAAAATATTCATTAGTACCATCTTTATATAGTCTTCTTTTAATCGATATTTCATCATATTCAAGTGGTAAATAATGGTCAGCATTATCAAATACTAAGCTAACACTAGCAACATTAAGTTGGTTTCTTGTCTTACTACCAGAAAATATAACATCCGTCATATTTCCATCTCCACGTAAAGACTTAACTGATTGCTCCCCTAAGACCCATCTAATAGCGTCAACAACATTACTTTTACCACTACCATTAGGTCCAACAATACCTGTTATATCTTTATTTAATTCAATGCGAACTTTATCCGCAAATGACTTAAAACCATGTGCTCTTATCTCTTTTAGATACATATAACATCATCCTAAACTATAAAATATTATACTATAGATACAATTAAAAAACAATAAAACTATTGTTTTTTAATTGATTAATATTTGACTAATTGCTTCACCAATATTATAGAAACTATCACGAATATAATATTTATTATTCTTTAAACGCGAGGTTTTAGTTTTATTAGTTTTAATTGTCATAATAAAACCTAAATCGTTTTCAAACACTTCAACATCAATCCCATAACGTTCATAACGATACTTTAATTCTTTAATACTATAGCTATCTTTTTTACCATATAAATAAATAGTATTATTATTTAAATCAATACTATCATGGATAAAAACATGAAAAAATTTCTTTAAATTGCTGATTTCACACATAAAATAATTAATACTTTTTTTTCTAAAATACTTTTTCATCTTTTTAATATGGTATTTTTTATGATATTTTTTATTTTTTACTTTTGGGTACAGTCGACCACCAAAAGTAAATTCATAAACTTCATCTAATTTTTTATTTTTATCAATAGCTTCTAATATTTTATCATTGGTTACATCAATTGTAATTAAATTACCTTTTAATTTTTTTACTACTTTTACTAATTCTTGTTCTAAACTCATATACTCACCTTACAATATCATTAATAATATAAGCTGCACATAGTAACCCAGCACTACCTGGTACAAATGAAGTAGAACCAATAGTTTTAGAATTTGTTTTAATCGGTGTTTCTCTACTACAAACAACTAATATCTTTTCTTTTATTTTTTCATCACTAATCATCTTTCTTATAACACGAGCTAATGGATCATAACTAGTTTTTCGAATATCAATTATTTCTAATTTGGTTGGGTCTAACTTATTTCCCATTCCCATTGAACAAATAAATTTAACTTTTCTTTTTAAGCATTCTTTAATTAATTCCATTTTAGTTAAAACAGTGTCACAAGCATCAACCACATAATCGAGATTGTATTTAAATAATTGATGAATGTTATCTTTAGTAATAAAGTCTTTTATCTTAACAACTTCACAGTTAGGATTAATACTCTTAATTCTATCTTCCATAACATCGACTTTATATTTACCAACACTGTCTTGAGTAGCAATTATTTGACGGTTAAGATTGGTAATATCAACACGATCGCTATCAACAATAATTATTTTGCCAACACCAGAACGAACTAGTGCTTCAACAGTGTATCCACCTACTCCACCAATTCCTAATACTAAAATAGTTTTATCTTTGATTAAATTAATTTTGTTTTCAATTAATAATTCTAATCTAGTAAATTCCATACTGCGTCCCCCTATCAAAAATATTATATCATATTATTTACAAAAAAACATAAAAAAAGCCCCAGAAAAGCGGAAGCCAGTAACGATAAAACCTGTTAAACCAGGTGGGCATCACATTATCAACTTTAGGATCCTTATTAAAATAAGTATTCAACACCATCGATAAATTAGATTCCCAATCGTATATTTTAGTGGTTTTTCTTAAAAGTCAACCGCATCTCTAGGTACTAATATTATATCATACTAATTATTTTTTGTCACCATATTTGTCTAAAAAGTTATGTTTAATATTATCTTTTTTATATCCTATAATAGTATCTAAATTAACATTAGTACTACTATTAAAAATGCATTTATCAGCATCTTCATGTAACTCATTTAATTCTTCGATTAGATTCTTAATAACTACTCTTTTACCACTACTTGTTTTAGTTACTGAACACGCACAATTTAAGAAGATTAAATCATTATATTTAGCCCAACTAATAATATCTTTTTCACAAATAAGATAAAGTGGTCTAATAAGTTCCATTCCTTCAAAGTTATCACTATGAAGTTTAGGCATCATACTGCCATAACTACCATTAAAAAGCATATTCAACATAATTGTTTCAACCACATCATTAAAGTGATGACCTAAGGCAATTTTATTACAACCTAATTTCTTAGCATAGTCATATAAATAACCTCGGCGCATCTTAGCGCACCTGTAACAAGCATTTGTTTCTCCTTCAACAACATTAAAAATGGGAGTATCAAATATATGAGCTTTTATATTTAGCGTTTCTAAATTATCTTTGATTTGAGCTAAATTTAGAGGCGCATAACCAGGATTCATAATGATATATTCTAGTTCATAATGAAATTTACCATGTCTTAGTAATTCTTCCATACATTTAGCTAGTAAAAAGGAATCTTTACCACCACTAATACAGACTGCAATTTTATCATTTTCTTCGATTAGTTCGTAATCTTTAACGGCTTTAACAAATCTACCCCAGATCTCCTTACGATATTTTTTTATAATACTTTTTTCTATTTCACGATATCTTTCCATAACAACACCCAAATCATTATAATATAAATATTATTTTTTAGCAATGTAATTATAACGAAGTAACAGTTATACCATGGCTCTGAGATGTTTGTATTTACCCATTTATCAGTTTTCCTAATAACTGGTATCATGGTCATCTACTTCTGATTTAGGCACACTAAAGTATCAGTATATTCAGATTATTAACCTTGAGTTATGACTATTTTTCTTTTAGAAGTTGTTTTATTGTTACTACTATCAGTAACATTATAAGTTAAATAATAAGTTCCTGGGATAATACTTAAATTACCACCAACTTTTATTGAACTAGTTAAATCGCCATCAAAGTTATCATTAGCACTAGCGCCAAATAGTGGATCAAATGACTCTAGTGAAGTACTTTCTAATGTTATATTGGGTGGAGTAATTAGCGTTGGTTTCGTTGTATCTCTAATAACAACATTACGAATAGCGGTTGATGTTAAATTATTTGCTGGATCTTTTACCACATATGATATTGTATACTTATTTAAATTACTAGTATCAATGGTAGTTCCCGATCCAGTAATCGTAGTTGTAACATATGATTCATCAATCAAGGAACCAGTGCTTGTTATAGCGGTTACTCCAGCATCAATATAAGTATCAAATACTTCAACATAATCAGTTGGATTACCATTTAAAATAATTATTGGGGCATTCGGGTTTACTTCAACATCAATAATAGTGCCAGTATCATCTAACACATTATAAACATATTTATTATATTTTAAAGTAATGGTCAGCAACATATCATTAGGAAATAATTTCTTAGTTATCGGGTTTTGGATATCTTTATCGACATATCCACCTTGCTTTAATTGAATTAAAGTTAAGGTAATAGATTCGCCTTCATTTTCTGGTAAATACTTTGTATGATCAGTTGCCCAATCAGTTAAAGATGATTCTATATTGGATATTTGATTATCATAGATTCTTTGTTTACTCTTTTTTAAGTTATTTTCAATTGTTGGAGTAACTAATAATGAAAGTATACCTATAATAATAATTACGCCTATCAATTCAATTAGAGTAAATCCTTTTTCCATCATACCACCTACTATAAATTAGATTATCATATTTCAAACTTCTAGTCAATAAAATAAAAAAAAATAGATTTCTCTATTTTTTTGCTTGAGTTAGAACATCGTTAGCAACTTTATATAAATCATTAATAGTAATCGTTACACCAGAAACTGAATCAGTTTTAGTTTGTTCTTCATCAGACCACTTTAACCATTCTAATCCTTGTTCTTCAACAATTTTATCTTCTAGTACTTCGATTTGTTCAAACCATTCAGCTCCACCTTCGATTGTTCCAATATTAGCTGAAGTAGTTTTCATTCCGTATTCATTACCTAATGCTTTTTTAGTTGTTACAACACCATCTTTAGTATAAGTATTATCTAAAAATAGTGATTTAATTGTTCCGTTTTCATTAACATATAAAACAGCAGTAACCGTAAATGTTGTACCATAGCTTTCAGAATCAACACTTGCAAAATAAGTTCCTTCTTTATAGTTGCCTTGTTCATTGTCAACCTTTTCACAACCAACTGTAAATAATAATGTAATTGTTGCTAAAATTAATAATATCTTTTTCATATTTCCTCCTACCTTATATTAAAATTATACAATCTTAATGACTAAAATTCAAGTCCTTTTCGAAATAATTGACTAATTCTTTACTAATTACTCCTACAATAATTCCTGTTGGAATAGAGAAAAGTAATAACCAAGGTAAATAATAAAACATATTAACATTTTCTAATAAGAAAATGGCTACAACAATTTGTCCTAAACTATGGAAGATAGAACCAATTATACTTATTCCAATAATAGATAACTTGGTTAATTTTTTAAATAAGGACATCATAATAACGCTTAATATAGCACCACCTAAACTAAATGAAAAAGCAATGCTAAATATCCCCGTTCTTAAGATTCCTACTAATATTACTCTTAATATTGATACGTATAGTGCATCTTTAAAAGAATAAATATATAAGACAAATAAAATAACAGTATTAGCTAAACCTAACTTTAATCCTGGTATATAGCCATTAAATAAAGGAATAACACTTTCTATAATATTTAAGACGACTGCTAATGATAACAGCATTGATAGTCTTGTAAATTTTTTCATTTCCATAATCCACCTATTTCACAATTGCATCTAAATCTTCTTGAGTATCTATTTTTATAATAACTTTATTTGGTAAACAGACGATTGTTTCGTATGATTTACTTATATATCCTTGCTTAGAACATAAGTGAAGTGGACTATTCTCACTATCTACTTTTATCTTTCCTTCATCAGCAATTATTTTGACTTTACCATTATAACCATCAACGTAATAAACACGCTCTTGGTTGATACTTAAATCAATATTTAAAACTAAATCATTCTCATAATAAACTAGGGCTTTTTTAGTACCCTCTTTTTCAAATATACGGTAACCGATAATAATGGAAATAGAAATTAAAGCTATAATTAAAATTAACATAAGATCTTTTTTATTCATATTTACTAAATCCTTCTGATTTGATGATTTCACCATCATTACTGAACCAAATAGCCTCAACATTATCTAACTCTTTAATAAACTCTTTCCCTTCCTCAATCGGCATTAAAAAGAGAATCGTCGATAAGGTATCTGCTAGTCCACTATCTTCAGTAATAACCGTAACACTTTTCATATATTCACTAGGCATTAAAGTATGAGGATTAATAATATGATGATATAGTTTACCATCATATTCATAATATCTTTCATAACTACCACTAGTTACAACACTAATGTTATTACCTTTAACGACTTGATAAATATCACCTGATTCAATTGGACTTTCAATCCCTATTTTATATAAATCATTATTATAGTGGTTTCCAACTAACACATTACCACCTGCATTAATAATATACTTATCAATTCCATTTTGTTCTAAATAGTTACCAACTACTCCCGTTGTATAACCTTTTGCAATAGCACCTAAATCAATATTAGGATGATTATTTTTAATTTGGTTATTACCTAATAATATAATATTGTTAATATCAATATCGCCACTATCTTTTAGTTCATTAATGCTTGGTAAACCAGACTTTTGATCACGATATTTCTTCCATACATCAACAACATTTCCAATATTGATGTTTAATAGTCCATTACTTTTGTGATACCAGTTTATACCATGTTCAATTATGTTATATAAGATAGGATCAATCGTAATAATAGGTTCAGTACTAGTATTATTATTAATATAATATACTCCACCATCAGTACTGAATCTATCAGTTAATTGATGATACTTCTTATATATTTCTTCTACTTCAGTAAAAGCATTATCAGCTTTAATTTGACTAGTTGTATATATTTTTATTTGAATATAAGTATCCATATAAAAAAGGTTAGTATTATATTCTTTTAATTTATTATTGTTTGAGGATAAAAAATTTAAACTAACTACGATAATAAAAACAGAAAATATAATGTATTTAAGATATGTCTTCACTACAATCACCTTTTAAATTATACCAAAAAAAAAGGAATATTCAAATAGATAATTTAACTAAGATGACATCTTCACCTATTTTCTCTATTTGTTCCCATTTTATTTCAATTTCATCTTTAGTACTAAACATTGATACAAAAAACTTACTTTTCTCAACAATAAGACTATTCATGTTGCCATCCATATTAATATTTATATCAATAATGTTGCCTACTTTTTTACCATCTAACACATTAACAATATCTTTGTGTTGTAAATCAGATAACCGCATACTATCACCATTTAATTATATAATTCAAAGTAACTAATTATGTCTTATTAATCAATCATCTTTTTTAAGTTATCAATCCCACTTTTCTCTAACCTTGATATCTGAGCTTGTGATATACCTATTTCATTAGCTAGTTCAACTTGGGTTTTCCCAACTAAATATCGTTCAGTTAAAATATAACGTTCTTTTTCTTTTAATTTACTTAAAGCATCTTTTAAGGCAATTCTTGTTTCAATACTATAATTTTGATTACTTTTATCCTCTAATTGATCAGATAAATAAATAGTATCACTACCATCATTATAAATTGGTTCAAACATACTAATTGTTTCACGACTAGAGTCTAGTGCATTACTAACTTCAAATTCCGTTACTCCTAATTCTTTAGCTATCATTTCAATTGATGGTTCTTTATTATATTTAGCCGTTAATTCTTCTTTTTTACGAATTGCTTTAAAAGCTAAATCTTTAATGCTTCTTGATATACGAACACTATTATTATCCCTTAAATACCTTTTAATTTCCCCTAAAATCATCGGTACACTGTAAGTACTAAACTTAACATCATAACTTAAATCAAAGTTATCAATTGCCTTAATAAGACCAATACAACCTACTTGAAATAAATCATCTAGATTATCAACTCGATTATTAAATTTTCTTAAAATACTTAAGACTAGTTTTAAATTACCTTGAATTAATTCCTCTTTAGCAAATATATCCCCTTCTTTTAATTTATTAAATAAAGCCATTTGTTCTTCATTAGTTAATACTTTAATATTCGCAGTATTCACGCCACATATTTCAACTTTATGACGTGCCAATATAAAATCTCCTTTCACATCTTTATGATATAAAAAGAGATTTATTATTCATTCTTTTTTTATGTTTATTGCTTCTTTAATTAATGATTCATAATTATTATCTATTTTCTCATCAATTACCATATCTAATAAATGATTTAAAACATTTCCTATCGTTTTACCATCAGTAATACCGATATTGATTAAATCAGTTCCATTAACACTCAGATTTTTTAACGAAAAGCATTCGTCTTCATCTAAAACTTGTTGGATTAATGTTTTAGCTAATTCATACTTTTCTAATTCATTAAAATATTTGGGATTTTTACCAAGTAAATCAGCTTTTTTAATTTCATATAAGTAGTTTAAGTCTTCAACTCCAAACTTATTTAATAATTTTTTAGCACTCTTAAGATTGAGTGGAGTTGGATAATTATGAAAATAAATTAAATGAGTAACTCTTCTAATTGTGTTATTGTCATACTTAAGATTCTCTAAAATATTTTTAGTGATAACCATTCCTATTCGGTTATGACCATAAAAATGACCGACATTGTTTTCATCGATACTAAAGCAATCTGGTTTACCAATATCATGAAATAAGGCTACTAACCTAATGATTAGATCATCATAAGTATTTTGGGTAACTTTTAAAGTATGTTCTAAACAATCATATATGTGGTAATCATTATGTTGTTCAAAACCTTGTAGTTTTTTTAATTCAGGAATAAAAACTGTAAAAACATCAAAATATTCTCTTAAATATAAGGAAGGATTAGGTTGATTTAAAATTTTAGAAAACTCTTCTTTTATTCTTTCTTTAGATACATTATTTAATAATAAAGCATTTTCAAACATATAATTTTTAGTTGTTTCATCTATTTTAAAATCATATTTAGAGGATAAACGAATAGCCCTTAAAATTCTTAAGGGGTCTTCGATAAAGATACGCTCATCATTACCATTTATTCTAATTATTCCGTCTTTTAAGTCCTCCATACTTGTACCATAACTTATAAAAGCACCTTTTGTTGAATAAGCAATGGAATTAATAGTGAAATCACGATTTAATAAATCATCCTTTAAGGTTTTTTTGATTGTTCGGTAAACCGTAACTTCAATTGTCATCTCATCGATTATAAGAGCTACAGTACCACCAATAATACCTACTTCAATTATTTTATATTCTTTAAATAACAATTTTATATCATTAATACTAGCGTTAGTACAGATATCATAGTCTTCAATTAGTTTATTAAGGATATGATTACGAACAGCTCCACCAACGACATATGCCTCAAAATTAGCTTCTTCTAATCTCTTTAATATTAATTCCACTTGATAAGGAAGTTCCATCTAATTCACCTCTATTATTATGTATATCTATTTTATCACAAAATAACAAAAAAAATCTCATAAGAGATTTTTATTTATTAATTTTTATAATTTCATTTATTTCTTCTAATACTTGGTAACTTATATTAAGATTACTTCCTACTTCAATAAAAGGAAGTAGATTAGGTTCAGTTACAATTGATACTTTATAACGATTATTATCTTTATCAATTAAATAATAATAAGTTGTTCCATCAATAATCGCTTCATTAATCTTTTTAACAACAATATTTTTTTGAATTAAATCATCATTATCAATCTTATTAAAGTCATCTCCTAAGAAATTTCTCGCAGCTTTTTCAATGCCATCTTTAGCTTCAGTAACCACTACCTTTTGGTAATCAGCAACATCTACAAAAGCATACATTTTTAC
>DHPM01000005.1:64428-83486 GCA_002410935.1 Caryophanales bacterium UBA5364 | reverse complement strand
TACTAATCCAGCATTATCTTTTAATGAAAGTAAATAAGTTGGCTTATTGTTTAAATTAATCAATAATGGAAATGATGCTTTATATTTTAAGTGTTGAACTTGACCTTCAGCACTTGCCATCGCAGAGAACTCTTCTGCTCCGGAAACAGGATAATAATTAGTTTCTTTAGTACGTAAATTACTTAAGACAAATCCAACATTTGATTCATCACTAGCAACTGAAGTAATACCGGTATATAAGTAAACGTCACCATTCATAATCGTATAATTATATCCTTCAGTTGTCATAACGACATTCTTTTGTCCAAAAATAGAATTGAAGAAACCTCTTTCATATTTACCCCAATCATTTAATTGTTCAATAATAAGTCTTGAAGCAAATACGTGATCAATCCAATTAGGTATTGATTTATTATCATATTTGGTTGAATCACCAGTAATTGGATCAAATACGACAACACCAGTAACTTCTTCTTTTAAACCTACTCCAGTGTATTTAAGGGTTGGAATAATCCAATATGGTTTTCCTTCATCATCAATTTCAAAACTAGCTGTTCCAAAGATAACGGTTGGATATGCAAATCTAATTTTACGATATAAGTTTTCATTAAATAAAGCAGAAGGCATATATCTCATACCTTTATCTAACTTCACTAATTCTGCTTTACCAGTAACAGAATTTAATTTAATATATCCTTTTACCCCATTCTTACGATTAGTAAAATACTTAATAACATTAGCATATTCTAATGGAGTAACACGAATTATATCTTCGTTATAATTAATTTGAGTATAAAGGTTAGATACTCTAAATTGAGAAACTAATTCGGTCATTTGCCCCATTACCCTATCCCCTAGTTTACGACTAGAATCTTTATCAAGTAATGGTAATGAATTAAAATCTACTTCCTTGATGTCAGTTGTGAAATCATTATCGTTATTTACTTTAATACGATTATAGTATGACTTAGAGTTAAACATTGGTGAATTAAATAAATTAATAACGATAATCAAAAAGAATATCGCGATCATACCTAAAATAATATATTCACTTTTTTTATTTCTAGGCGTTTTGTTATTTTTGATAATCATATTAGTTAAACTAAAATTATAAATAGTTGATGTAACTAAGTATACCGTTATGATCATCAAGAAAAAGACCCAAAATATTGGTGCTGATAGATTAAGTGGTGGCAACATAAAGTAATATAATACCCCACCAAATAATAGTGTAATTAAAATTGGATAAACTTGTTTTTTCATAATAACCTCCTGAATCAATTATATCATATAATCAAAAAACTTATAAAAAAAGTTATATTAAAATATAACTATTATTAATATTTAGCCGCTACTTTAAGTTTTTTAATAACTTTTTTTTCGATACGCGATATATATGATTGACTAATACCTAATAAATCAGCGACATCTTTTTGAGTCATTTCATCTTGATTATTTAAGCCATATCTTAAAGTCATAATCTTACGATCCCTTTTATTTAGTTTACTAATTTCATCATATAGGAGATTTTTATCGGTCTCTTCTTCAATTCCTTTAGTTACAATATCAGCATCAGTTCCTAAAATATCTTCTAAATGCAATTCATTTCCTTCAGAATCATAACTAAGACTATCTTCAAAACTTATTTCACTTCTTCTTTTCTTATTTTTACGTAAAAACATCAGTATTTCATTATCAATACACCTCGATGCATAAGTAGCTAGTTTTATGTTTTTATCTAATTTATAAGTATTAACTCCTTTTATTAAACCAATGGTTCCAATACTAACTAAATCTTCTAGATCAATTTTAGTATTTTCATACTTTTTAGATAAAAAGACAACTAAACGAAGATTATGTTCAATTAACTTATTACGGGCTAATTCATCACCATTCATACTTCTTTCAACATACATTACTTCTTCTTCTTTCGTTAAAGGTTCAGGTAATTTATCAGCACTTCCTACAAAAAAAACATTAACTTTCTCATTAAATATATTAATAATAAATCTAATTATTTTCTTTATCATCTTATCCCTCCAATAATTTATAATGTAAAATTAAATCAATACCATCTATTTTAATATCACTATTAATAATACCTACTAATAAATTATCCTTAGTACCAACTCCTTTAATATTAATTTTATTAACTTTAAAACACTTGATTATACCCTTATTTTCAATTGTATAATAGGGAACAAAAATTATTTCTTCATCATTAAGTTTAAACAATATTTTTCTTTTATCAATCAAGATAACTGGTTTTTTAAAGTATGGATCATATAAAGTATTACCTGTATCTAAATAACCATTACACTTAATTATTCTATCTTTATAATAGATATCGACTTGATAATACTGACTATAACTATTTTTAAGCCTAATACCTTGCCTTATATAAATATATATAATTATTGGTGAAAATAGAATTAAAAAGATAACATTTATACTTAATCCCTTAAAATAAAAGACTAATCCTACTTGTTTATATGAAAATTCGAGATTTAAAAAATATAAAAAGCCTCCTA
The DNA here is from genome assembly GCA_002410935.1 of Caryophanales bacterium UBA5364. Lineage (GTDB taxonomy): Bacteria > Bacillota_I > Bacilli_A > RF39 > UBA660 > UBA5364. The sequence goes on along the minus strand of DHPM01000005.1, from coordinate 80,955 downwards.
AAATAATGCTAGTTAGATATAAAAACATTAGGTTTCTTAAGGTATATTTTATATCTCTATATTCAAATGAAATAATTGTCATGATAATACTAACAATTATTTTTAAAACAAATAATTGAAATGAATTAATTTTTAAGAATAAGAAAAAAATACTTAAGCTACCAATGAATGCCCCTACTAATAACTTATACATAGGAGTATTTCTTCTTAAAAGGATTGAAACACTTAATAATAAGAGAAAATCAAAAAAGAAATTAAGAAGTAATATTAAATCTAAATATATTTTAATATTATCACCCCAGTTTAGTATATAAAAAAAACACGATAAATCGTGTCGTTTTATAATACTAAAATCCTCTTTTTCTTAAGAATGATGGAATACTTGTTTCATCTACATCACTTTCAACTTCAACTTCAGGTTTTACTTCTCCTGTAGCATATGAATGATATAGTGGTTCACCAAAGTTTTCAAAACCAGTTGCGATAACAGTAACAATAATTTCATCATTTAAGTTTTCGTTAATAACAGCTCCAAAAATAGTATTAATATCAGTATTAGCAGAAGTTCTAATAACTTCAATTGCTTCTTCAACTTCTGATAAAGCTAAGTTAACTCCACCAGTAACATTAATAATAGCATCAGATGCACCATTGATACTAGTTTCTAGTAATGGACTTGAAACAGCTTGTCTAGCAGCTTCAGCCGCTCTATCTTCACCAACACCTATTCCAATACCAATCAAAGCATTACCGCGTTTTTCCATAACGGCTTTAACGTCAGCAAAGTCTAAGTTAATAAGACCAGCGACAGCAATTAAATCAGAGATAGATTGAACACCTCTTCTTAAGACATTATCTACTTCTTTAAATGAATCAACAAGTGATGTATTTTTATCGATAATTTCACGTAAACGATCGTTTGGAATAATAATTAGTGTATCAACACTTTTCTTTAATTCTTCTAACCCTAGGATAGCATGTTCCATTCTTTTTCGTCCTTCAAAAGAAAATGGTTTTGTAACAATACCTACTGTTAAGGCACCCATTTTTTGAGCAATATCAGCTACTACAGGAGCAGCACCAGTACCAGTTCCACCACCCATACCACAAGTAATGAAAACCATATCGGCTCCTTCTAAAGCTCTTTCTATTTCTTCTTTTGATTCTAAAGCAGCTTCTTTTCCTATTTCAGGATTTGATCCAGCACCTAAACCATTCGTAAGTTCTGAACCAATTTGTATTTTTATAGGAGCTTTTGAGTTATTCAAAACTTGTAAGTCAGTATTGGCAACAATAAAATCGACTCCTTTGACTCCTGATTCTATCATACGATTAACAGCGTTGTTTCCGCCACCACCAACACCGATAACTTTAATTTTTGCTAATTGATCCATTTCTAACCCAAACATATTTTTCCTCCCTTATTCCCCGAAAAAGTAACCAAATACTTTTCCTAGCATAGATTCGTTTGAAACGTTAATTATATTTTTCTTAACTGAAGATAAGTTTTCCATGTCTTCAGCACTAACCATCGTGTAATTTAATCCTTTTAATTTTAATACATTAATAAAATATATAACATTACCAATCGCTGATGTATATTTATTATTTCTAACTCCAATTAGTTTTAAATTACCAATTATAGCTTTTTTATTGAATACTTCATCAACTATAGATTCGAATTGTGAGATATTACTTGTCCCACCAGTTACTATTATATACTCAATTTCTTTATTTGTTAAGATGTTTATCTCTTTTCTTGCTAAATTTAGTATTTCTTCAATTCTAGACATCACTATTTCAGAGACTTCAAACTTATTGACCTTGATTTTTTCTCCATAAATAGTATCTAACATATAGGTATCACTAACATTAGCATTTCTTTTATGAGCTAATGCAAACTTTTCTTTTAATTTGCAAGCATTATCTAAATTAGTCTTATACATATAGGCAATATCATTATCAATATTTTTTCCGCCCATACCAATAATCGAACTTTTTACAATAACACCCTTATTAAAGATTGAAACAGTTGTTGTTTCAGCACCAATGTTGACGATTGCTCCTAATTTATTTTCAATATCATCATTTCGGAAGGCACACATATCACCAATACTTGATAATGAAATGTCGACTACTTCAATTCCAATACTTTCTAATAAACTAAGTACAGAATAGATATTCTTTTTAGGAGTTGTTACCATAATAGCTCTAGTTGATAAATTACTACCAACTAAACCAATAGGAATATTAATACCACTCTTGTCATCTAATTTGAAATCAATTGGTAAAATGGTTACCATTTCTTTATTGGAACTAATGTTGTTCTCCATTGCTGTTTGTAGCACCTTAACAACATCTTTTCCAGTAACCATTAAGTTTTCACCTGTAATATCAATTTCACCCTTAATTAAAGAATATTCTGCAAAATAAGCCGGTACAGAGGCAATAACTTTTTTTATCCTTATCCCTAGCATAGATTCTACTTCATTAATAGCTTCTTTAATACAAATTGTAGCTTCATTGACGTCAGTAATAAGACCACGCTTAATACCTCTTGATTTTATAGATGACGCTGCTAATAAGTTTAATCTATTATTGAATAACTCACAGACGACAACTTTGATACTATCTGAACCTATATCTATACTAGTATAAATACGTTTCACAGTTAATCACCTACAATCTATCATAATTATACTATATTATTTTGAAAAAGTAAAAGAAAAAATTAAAAAAGTTCTAAAAAGAACCATTATCCTAAAATATCGAATTTATTACCATAGTCAAGATAAAAAATACCTTTTTTATTATCAACATTTTTAACTAGTTCAATATAGTTATTAATTTTTTCAAATTTATCAACAGTTAAATAAACATAATTACCATCATTCATAGTTAAAAAGAAACGACTATCATCAACTTCATTAGGATCATATTTAATTTCTGATATTCTAATCAACACTTCTTCATTAATTAAACCCATTTTAGTTACAAAATTATTATAATTAATATCGGGTATATAATTAATAACCGTAGGCAGATTAAAGACCTCATCAACTTCCCTACCATCTAATAAAATGGTTTTTCTTGTTGTTTGGTAATAAAATAATGGTCTATTTTCACTTATTTCAATATGAACTTCAGTAAGCCTTTTCTTTGAAATTTTGGCATCCAACACATACGTATTAGATAATAATTTCTTTTTCATATTACTTGATATAACTTTATAAATAGCTGGGTAATCACTTATACCCGCTATTTCAATTATCTTTTGATCAGTTAAATACTTATTATTATATATATATATGTTGCTTATATTAATATTAAGTAAATAATAAACAGACATTACAAGCAAATAAAAAACAAGTAAAAAGATAAAAATAAAACGATACTTAATTTTAACTCTTTTTTTCTTCTTTTTACTCATTTAATCACCTATTCAACAAATTCTTGCTCTATTTTTAATTCTATATCATATTTTTCTTTAACCTTAGATTGGATCTCTAAAATTAATTTTTTAATATCATCTCCAGAGGCATTACCATTATTAATAACAAAGTTAGCATGTTTTAAACTAACCATGGCACCTCCTATTTGTTTTCCTTTATAACCAATTTCTTCAATCAAACGACCAGCATAATCACCAGTTGGATTACGGAAGACACTGCCGGCACTCGGATACTCTAAAGGTTGACTTTCTAATCTTCTCTTTTTACGATCACTAATTACTTCTAAAATTAAATCTCTATCACCTTTTTGTAATAAAATTGTAGCTTCTAAACAAATATATTCAGGATTTTTTTGTAAAAAAGAAGTTCGATAATGAAAATCCAATTCCGGATTAGTTAACGTTTTAATCGTTAAGTCAGGCGTTAATACTTTTACTTCTCTAACAATATATCCCATATCACTATTATAGGCACCAGCATTCATAAAGACAGCACCACCGATAGTACCAGGAATACCAGCCGCAAATTCTAAACCAGCCAATCCAAGTTTAGCTACTTTTAATGATAATTTAGCTAGACTGTAACCAGCACCAACTTTAATAATATTTTCTTTTATATCTAAATGATTAAGTTCATCTAATTTAATTAAAACACCATCATAAAATGAATCACCAAAAACTAAATTAGAACCTTTTCCAATTACTTTATGTTTAATCTTATTACTTTTAAGGAAATTCAATAAAGTAATTAATTTATCAACATTATCTGGTAGAACTAAACATAATGCTTTTCCTCCAGCTTTATATGTTACATAATCTTTTACATTAATATTTTCTAATACTCGACCACATTTAAGTTTCTTTATATTGTCTATAATATTCATGTCTTACTTCCTATCTATTAATTCTCTTAAATTTTCATATATGAGCGTTGCACTATTATCAATGCTTAATTTACTAAGATTACTTTTCATTTTTTTGAGTTTACTAGGTTTACTAAATAACTCATCTATTTTTTTAACTAATAATTCACTCTTTAGATTTTTTTCTTCAATTAACTCGCAAGCATTGTTTTCAATTAAATCCAAAGCATTCTTATATTGATGATTATTAGTCACATTAGGACTCGGTATTAAAATTGAAGGTACTCTTAAAGCAATAATTTCACTAATAGTTGAAGCACCAGCTCTCGAAATAATAATATCAGTTTTTTTCATAATTTTTGTCATATTATCGATATAAGGTACAACCTTTACATTATCAGGAAATTTATTCTTAATAATCTCTTTATAAGTGTCTTTACCAGTAACAAATAAGATTTCATAATCCTTATTATTAAATAAAGGCATGGTCTTAGTTAAAAAGGCATTCATCTTTGAAGAACCTAAAGAACCCATAACAATTAAAACTAATTTCTTATCTTCATTTAATCCAAAATCCTTTTTTAAGGCAGGTTCAACCATAATGGCATTTTCACTACAAGGATTACCGGTAAAAACCGTTTTATATTCTGGAAAATATTTAATACTTGATTTAAACGAAACACCGATTAAGTCAGCATACTTAGTTAAAAATAGATTAGCTTTACCAGGAATACTATTTTGTTCATGAATAAATGTTTTATAATCTGCCTTTTTAGCTTCTAAAATAACTGGGAATGTTACATATCCACCTACTCCCACTACAACATCTGGTTTAAAATTTTTAATTAATTTACGGCATTTTTTTCGGCTTTTCATTAAACTACTTATAACTTTTACGTTTTTTAAAAGATTACGACGATTAAAACCATATATTTCAATTGATTTAAATGGAATACCAAGTTTTGGAACAATATCTTTCTCCATTCGATTGTGTGTTCCAATATATAAAAATTGACTATTAGGTTCACGTTCCTTTATTTTGTTAATGATAGCTAAAGCAGGATATATATGACCTCCTGTACCTCCAGCACTTATAATAACCTTCACATAATCACATCCTATTTTATTATACTATAATTATATGACTTTTGTCATAAACTTATTTTATCATATTTATTAATTAAAAAAAAGCACTTTAATGTGCTTTATTTTAATATCATAATAAAGACAATGATTGCTAGAACAATACGATACCACATAAATAATTTAAAATCATGGTTTTTAATATATTTAAGTAAGAATGAAATACATAACAATCCTGCGATAAAAGCAACTAAAACACCTATGACAAAAATTGATAAATTGGCCATAATAATATCCATTGTTCCATCTTTTAAAACAGTTAAGATGACTGCTCCTAAAACAACTGGTGCTGACAAATAGAATGAGAATTTAGCGGCATCTTCACGATTTAAATTCATACTTCTTCCAGCTGCAATCGTTGTTCCACTTCTTGAAAAACCTGGAATTAAAGCAAATACTTGAGAACAACCAATAACTAGTGCATCTTTAATTGTCATTGATTTTAATGTCTTATTACTTTTCATATATCGATCAAATAAATAGATAATAATTCCCATGATAATAAGAGATAACGCAATAACAACATAATTACTACGAATAATACCATCAATAATATCTTCAAATAAAATACCGGCTATCGCAGCTGGAATAGTCGCTACCACAATAAACCAAAATAATTTACCTTCGGAATCTTTAGGTCCTTTAGTAATCCCTTTTATAATCATATTAATAAAATCTTTGAAAAAGTAAATACCAATCGCTAGTAATGTACCAAAATGTAAGGCTATATCAAACGCCAGTTCAACATTACTATTTATACCACTACCAATTCCAAAAAGATCTCTAAAAATAATTAAATGAGCTGATGAGGAAATTGGTAAAAACTCAGCAATTCCTTGAATAATACCTAAAATAATAACTTCTAACATGTAAACTCTCCTTTATATTTCTAATTAATTATATCACAAAATTAGAAAAAGAGAAGTTAAATATTCTCTTCTCTTATCGCTTCTAAGATATTATCCTTTTTTATCTTTTTAGTTGAGTATAACATGGTTATTATTACAATAACAAATACCCCTATAATTGAAATAACAATACTTTTATATGGAATGATCATCTTAGAATATTCAACAACATCATCGATTGAACGATGAATTAAATAAGTTATTCCTAATGAAATTGGTAATGCAAATACAAGTGATTTAAGACCAAAGAAAATACTTTCAAAATATAATATTTTATTAAATCCTTTAGGGGTTAATCCAACACTTCTTAACATAGCAAATTCTTTCTTTCTTAAGGCAATACTAGTACTGATAGTATTGAAAACACTAGTTATACCGATTAAAGTTACTAAACTAATAAAACCATATAGTAATATTTTAATAACTAAAATAATATTTCGTTGCATCTTTAATCCCTCTTTAGCGTTAGTATAGTAAACTTGATCATATTTAGTTAATTCTTTGCCAAGTTTATCTAGTTCTTTATATTGATCAGCATCAATAATAATACTGTAGTTATCAGAGTTTTCCCTATTATGTACTTTAAATTTATCAACTAAGTAATCAAATGTACTTTTGTCTACAATAAGAACTCCTGTAGTATTACCTGTTAAATCTTTAAGTCCATATGGAACTTTATCAGTAACATAAAGATTATCTAAGGTATAGTTACAATTACTCTTTAAGTAACTGTTGATTTCTTCAGTAGTGGGTTCATTCTCAGTAACTAAATCTCTTATGTTACAAAATGTAAAACCTAAAGAACTATTATTTTTCACAATTGATAAATTATAACTTTTTCTACCATTATTTTCATATGAAATATAATGTAGTTTATTTAGAAAAATAGGTCTATTTTCTTTTAATCCTAATTCTTTTAAATAATTTTGATAATTTTCATCATCAAGATTAATAATGCTCAAGTAATTAGTGCCCATATTACCAAGTCTCTTATAGTTTTCTAAGGTTGAAATATTATCTTTCACAATTTTCAAAAATTGTTCATTATATACTTTCTCACTCCATAAACTAACAGGTAAATATTCTGTTTTAAAAGTTACACTTCTTTTTATTTCATCAGACTTTAATAACTGATTAATCTTTGTTTGGATTTCTTCATTATTACCATAAACGTTAATATAAATGTCATAATTAACAGCGTTTAAATAGTCATCACTTCCTGCTAAACCATAATTAAGAACTGATGAGAATGAAATAAATAAAACAATACTAGTAATTAATGAAATAATCGTAATACGATACTTCTTTTTATTTCGTTTTATATTTTTTAGAGCGATCTCACTTTCAACTCCAAATAGTTTTTTTAACCACTTATTAGTTTTAATCTTTTTCTTATTAATTTTTATGTCATCATTTTGTCTAATAGCATCAATTGGTGTAATCTTACTTGCTCTTCTAGCTGGTAAGAAAGCTGATAATAAGACGACAATAACCATAAATATTATTGGTATAATAATGAATGTTGGATAAACAGCTAATTTTAATGGAAAGTCAAATACAGTGTCAAGTAAAGTGTTAACAACTTGTAATAATAGACCAATCCCAAGGAAAGCACTTAAGATTCCAAGTGGGATACCAATGCTACCAACAATAATAGCTTCAAAGAAAACCGTTCTACGTATTTGCTTTTTAGTAGCACCAATACTTGCGAATAATCCAAAATGTTTTTTTCTTTCCATAACCGAAATGGCAAATGAGTTATAGATTACAATAATACATCCAATAGAAATAAGTGATAAGATAATGGCCATGACTACAGAAACACTATCAAAAATATTATTATATTTACTAACACCATAAGTTGACAGTAGAGAATCATTATATTTAATTTGAGGATAAAATACCTCTGTTTCATTTTTTATTGCTTCTAAATTAAATTGTTTAGCAATTTGTTCAGTTAGTTCATATGTTTTAGCTGGTTTATAATATGCAAGATAGATATCTATTACTTTAGAGTTATTAATGACGGTAAAAATATTATATCCAGGTGCTGAATAATCTTCATATTTACTTCTTTCAACAATTCCTACAATTTTATATTCTTTTTTATCTTTTATATCAATATATTCTCTTTCAGCATCAGTATAATTAGACTTATTAGAGGCTATTTCGCCTTCTAAAATACGGTTACCTAATTCTAAACTAAGAGTATCCCCTATTTTATAGTTTACACCCCCATTAGTAGCAATATGACTTGATATTACTACTTCACTACTAGTAGTAGGAAATCTTCCGTCTACTAAGGCTAATTCATTAAAATAGTTGTTATCTACTCCGAGAACATGTAAGTAAGGTTTATAATCATTATCTGATTCCTTTAAATAAGCAAAACCAATCCTTGATTCGCAAAAATAGTTATCAATTTTATCAGTCTTTAAATCATTAATATTATCATAATTAAAACCACTTATTTTAGCATGATAATTACCACTATATCTTTTAATTGATTCAATTGAATTATCACGAACAGTAGAAAATAATAATCCAATCCCGACCATTAAAGCCGTCGATAAAATAACTCCAATAATCGTAACAATGGTTCTTCTTTTATTCATTTTTAAATGTTTAAGTGTTAATTTATTCAGTATTCTCATTTTACCATCTCATCACTAACTATTTTACCATCATCTAAAGTAATAATTCGTTCAGCATGTGACGCTAATTCAAGATCATGAGTAATCATTATAATAGTTTGTTCATATTTTTTGTTTGATAACTTTAATAATTCAATAATATCTCCACTTGCTTTACTATCTAAGTTACCAGTTGGTTCATCAGCTAAGACTAAAGCTGGACGATTCATTAAAGCACGACCAATCGATACTCTTTGTTGTTGACCACCAGATAATTCGTTTGGCAAATGATTAACTCGTTTCTTTAAATCTAAAATATCAATTAATTCATCTAAATACTTTTCATCAACTTTTTTATTATCTAATAAAATTGGTAATGTAATATTTTCTGTTACATTTAAAATAGGAATTAGATTATAAAATTGATAGATCAATCCCACTTTCCTTCTTCTAAATATTGCTAAATTAGTTTCATTTAGTTTATAAACATTTTCTCCATCAACGGTGATACTTCCACTAGTTGGTCTATCTACTCCACCTAGTAAATGTAATAAGGTACTCTTCCCACTACCACTTGCACCTACGATGGCTACAAATTCACCTTTATTAACACTAAAACTAACCTTATCTAAGGCTTTTACTAAGGTATTCCCCTTTCCATATGTTTTAGTTAAATTTTCGACTCTTAATATTTCCATAATAACCTCTTTCTAAATATATTATCATTTTATTAAAAATATCAGTTGCATACTACCAACTATCAGTTGTTTATTGTCTATTTATGGTTGCATCTCTATTTTATCATTTGATTGACTATTTTACCACCCATAAAATTAAATATAGTTGTCAAAATAGTTAATTTCATATATACTAATAATAGTAAAGTTAATAGCGAAAGGAGTAAATCTATTAATTAGCGCCAGGACCAATTTGGTTGACGAGGATAGTAGTTATCGAAAGATTCGGCGGATGCTACTAGGGATGTGTAACCCTAAGATATATTAAAAAAAGTAAAATCAATATTACAACAAAAAATATATCACACACATTTTTTTATAATGGAAAGTAGAGGTAAAAAGTATGTGTGGAATTATTGGTTATGTTGGTAAAAGCAATGATGCTTTAAATATTGTAGTTGACGGTTTAAAGGCATTAGAGTACCGTGGATATGATTCAGCTGGTATTGCTTTTATTAAAAATAACAAAGTTCAAATTATAAAAGAAAAAGGAAAAATTAAAAATTTAGAAAATAAAATAAATTTAAATATTAAAACTAACTTGGGGATTGGTCATACTAGATGGGCTACTCATGGAGAACCAAGTATTAAGAACTCCCATCCTCATAAAGTCGGAAAGATTACCCTTGTTCATAATGGTATTATTGAAAACTATGCAGAACTAAAAGAATTATTAAAAAGTTATAATTATAAATTTGTTTCAGATACTGATACAGAAGTTGCTTGTGCTTTAATTGATAAATTATATCAAGAAAAAAATGATCTAGTTAAGGTCTTAAATAAAGCAAGTAATTTAATTAAAGGTTCTTATGCCTTAGCTATTATTTGTGATGATGACCTAGATACCATTTATGCAACTAGAAAAGATAGCCCTTTAATTGTAGCTACTAGCGATAATGAATACTTTGTCGCTAGTGATATACCTGCTATTTTAAAATATACTAATAAGTATATGATTCTAAATGATTACGATATCATTAAAATGAATCGTGATAATATTACTATTTATAACAATAAATTAGAAATAGATAATAAAAAGATTTATACTTTTAGTGGGAACGTTGAAACAGCTGAGAAAAATGGTTATGAGCACTTTATGTTAAAGGAAATCAACGAACAAGCAGAAGTTATTAAAGAAACAATGTTTCCTTATATCGATGATGGTATTGATGGTTTAATAGATAAAATGCCTGACTTTAGTAAATATAATGAATTTGATATTGTTTCTTGTGGTAGTGCTTATCATACAGGATTAATTGGTAAAATATTGATTGAAAATTATGCTAATATGCCGGTTAATGTTGAAATAGCTAGTGAGTATCGTTATAAAAAACTATTTTTTAATAAGAAAAAGTTAATTATTTTAGTTTCTCAGTCTGGAGAAACTGCTGATACCCTAGCCTGCCTTCGTAAAGCTAAAGAACATAATATAGATACACTAGCCATTGTTAATGTGGTTGGTAGTTCAATCGCAAGAGAAGCAAAACAAGTATTATATATTAAGGCTGGATGTGAAATAGCCGTAGCTACAACTAAAGCTTATTTAGCTCAAGCGGCAATGTTTTCCCTAATTGCTTTAAATATCGGTATATCTCGTCAAACTATTAAAGAAAAGGAACTAGAAACAATAACTCAAGATATTCGTCGATTACCATTATTAATTGAAGAAGTTTTAAAAGAAAGTTATAAGAATATCGCTAAAAAGATATACAAACAAAACGATATATTCTTTATTGGTAGAGGAATTGATTATGCCATTGCAATGGAAGGAACCCTTAAACTAAAAGAAATATCTTATATCCATAGTGAAGCATATGCAGCTGGTGAATTGAAGCATGGGACTATTTCTTTAATAAAAGATAGAACACCTGTTATTGCTATTGTAACTGATGAATTTATTGCTACTAAAACAATTAGTAATATTAGAGAAGTTAAAGCAAGAGGTGCAAATGTTATATTAGTTACAACAATGAAATTAGATGATGATTATGACTTTATTAACCATAAGATAGTTGTTCCTTCAGTCCACCCTATTATCCAATCTATCTTAACGGTTATTCCATTACAATTACTTGCTTATGAAGTTGCTAAATTAAGAGGTTGTGATATTGATAAACCGAGAAACTTAGCTAAATCAGTTACGGTAGAATAAAAAAGAAGTAGAAAATTCTACTTCTTTTTCATTTAAAAACCAAACATCAGTAGTTCGGGTTTAAATATTAATAATAAACCAATAATAATCATTAATATTCCCCCTATTAAATGAGAATATTTACTATATTTAGTTGTAATACCAGTAACCGTTAAGGTCTTCATCGCAATTGCAAAAACAATTAGATCATCGAGTAAGAAAAAGAAAATATAAATTAATATATATATAGCCGTTTCAAAAGTCGATAAGCCATTGATTGCTAATATTTCGGTGAAAACTACAGGTATACCTGCTGAACATGCTAGTTCAACTAAATTAACTGAGAATGCTAATGCTATTGTTCCTATGATAGCTAAAATTAAACTTTTTTCACTAGTAAAGGTACGGATGCGATTGATAATTTTATTTCTTTTTTCATTTTTAACAACATGACATCCATTATCTTTTTTTCGTGCTTTAAAGTAGTTATATAAATTAAAGGCACCACCAATTAAAGCCACTAATGAAATAAGAATCATAACAGCTCTTGTTTCGGTAATTGTTAAGACAATCTTTAACCATGCAACCATAAATAACATATATACTAAGGCTGATGTACCAATGAACGTTAGTCCGATGGTCCACATTCTTTTACGATTATTAGTACCTATTAGCATACTAATTAGAAAGAGTAAAATCCACATTGCACAGGGATTAAACCCATCAATTGATCCTAATACAACAGATAATAAAGGTAATGATACCTTTTTAGCATCAATATCCCCTAGTAATGGAATATTTCTAGTTTCGCTTTTCTCATTCTCATTATTTTTATTCTTACCATAATCATATATAATTTTTAAATCTTCAGGATCCTTAATTTGATTAATAAGTTTTCCTTTAATAATAATTTCATTAGCCACATCACGATGTGGATTATCAGAATAATAATTAATCATTAACCTAATTAATTCACCCGTTGAATTTTCATTACCATAACCAGATATGACTTTTTCACCAATAACGGTAAAAGGGATACGGCCATCAGCTGGTAATCCTAACCCCTTTTTTACTTTACTCATTAATTTGGCATTTTCTGTATTACCGCCTACTTCATATTTGAATATTTTTATATTATCATATTCATCTTCAATTTTATTAAGGAACTCTATTTCATCCTTACAGTGAGGACACCAACTAGCATGAAATAAATATATATTAACGTTTTCTTTAGCATCTACCATAAATGGTAAAGCTACAAAAACAAATAGAATTAATATTATTTTTTTAATTAACTTCATCTTGTACCTCTTCTATATTATTAATTGTAGAGATAATTTCTTGTTTACTTTTTTCTCCAATTAAACGCGTTGCTTCTTTGTCATCTTTATAAAAAATAGCAACCGGTAAAATATCTCCAACATTAAGTTCCTCTACTAAATCATTATCCATATCATAGTCATAAGTAATTATTTCTATATCAGGATATAATTTTTTTATTTCATTCCATACTTTATTCATAACTAAGCATCCGCCACACCATATAGCACTTATTCTTACAATCTTCATCTTACTTACTCATCATTACTAGCGAATGATAACATTTATCAAACACTTTTAGAAATTCTTCTAATTCTTCTTTTGTAGTAATATACGAAAGACTAACTCTAATCGATGAGTTGGCTCTTTCTGAATCATTTGTAAGTGCTAAAACAGCTTTAGATGCAGTATTAGTAGTTGAACATGCACTTTGAGTTGAGATAAAAATATTATCTTCTTCTAATGCGTGAACAAATGTCTCTGGTTTTACACCAAGAATACTAAGATTCAATACATATGGTGAACAAATATCATTACTATTAATTCTAACTTTATCATATGTACTTAACTTTTCTTTTAAATAAAGATTATATTCTTTAACCTTTTTAATTTTATTATTCATATCATCATATGCTAAACGTAAAGCTTTAGCTAATGAAACAACTAATGGTAAGGCTGGAGTTCCACTTCTAAAAATAGTTGTACTTTTACCGCCATGAATTAATGGTTCTAATAAAATCTTATCTTTTTTAACTAAGCAACCAATCCCTTTAAGTCCAAAAAACTTATGAGCTGAGAAACTAACTAAATCAACATTATCAAGAGGAATATCAATTTTTCCCATGCTTTGAGTCATATCTGAATGGAAAAAACATTTAGGATACTCTCTCACTATCTTAGCTATCTCTTCAATTGGTTGAATAATTCCTATTTCACTGTTTACTGAATTAATTGATACGAGAATAGTATCTTCACGCATTAATGATTTTAAATGTTCTAAATCAACTCTTCCGTTTGAATTTATATTAACAAAATCACATTCAAAACCTAATGTTTCTAAATAACTAATTGGTCCATAAATTGATGAATGTTCAAAAGCAGTCGTAATTATATGTTTACCCCTATTTTGATATTTAAGCAAAATACCTTTAATAGCTAAGTTATTAGATTCACTAGAACCACTAGTATAAATAAGTTCATCTTCGTTAACATTTAAAATGTTCGCTATTTGTTTAGTTGCACTATTGATTAAATCATTAGATTTAACACCTAAACTATGAAATGAATTAGGATTACCAATAAATTCTAGACAAGCCTTATTAAAACTGTCTAAAACTTCTTTATTAACGGGCGTCGTAGCCGAATAGTCTAAATATATCATATTATCACCTTACTAATTATACCATACATCATAAAAAAATAATATTTTATTGTTTCATTATCAATTTTTTTAATTCATCTAACTCTTGACTAATTTTATCAATACGTTTCAGAATTGCTTCATTATCAAATGTTTCACTAACTGGTACTTCAATTTCTTCTATTTCTTCCTCTTTTATTTCGGGTTTATTTTTCTTATCAAAATAGTTTTTATTAGGAAGAAGTAATTCAACTTTAGGATTAATCCCTTTATCTAATAAGTCTTTTAATTGTTCATTTTTTAAATTCATAACCATTTCAACAGGATCAACCTTCACAATATTTAAGCCATTAAAATACTTATATATATTTTCCCCGTTATTTCTAATACAACTAGATTGTGCTTCTAATTCAAGATGATTGTATTCTAATTTTTTAGTAGTTATTTTATATAATGAATAAGCCGTGAAATATAATTCAAAATATGCTGGACTATATTTAGAACCATCTTTAGTAATGATAAACATATATCCTTCGTAGTAAAAAACAACAAAAATATTTAAATCATCAACAAATTCATGTATTTCTTGATCTCTATAATTATTAAAGTGATCATAATGATACTTATCAATATACTTTTCCAACTCATTATTAAATTTTTTCTTAGTGCATTTATTATAAGAAAAAGTTAAATATATTTCATCGTTATTAATGTTTTCAAAATAAATAGTACCTCTATCTTCTTCTGCTAAATTACTTTTTCGGTCATTCACAATATAATCAGGATATAGTTCAAACCCTAGCTTTTCAATTTCTAATACAACTTGTGATTTAACAACAATCCCCTTTTTATTTTGAATATCATAAATAGACAAACATTCTTTCTTCATAATTACACATCCTTAACTGATATTAAAATCGATGACAATATTATAGCATACTTTTATTAAATGTCATCTTTTTTCTCATTATTTCCCATAAAAAAAGGTTAAATAGATTAACCCTTATTATTCACAAAAATCATTTCCATATCCTAATGAACTATTTCCAATATAAATATCGTTAGTACCTAGTAGTTTTTTACATTTTAGTATTGAGTATGAAAAATTTTTATATATGGTTGTTCCACCATCATTAAAAGCATCTTTTATGGTTTGACCATATTTACTATCATACTCCATTTTATTAATAATCTCATCCATATTTATTTTAGATGTTAGCAAGGCGTCTTTTAATGTATAAAAGTTTTCATTAATAACAATACTAACTTCTTCTAAACAATAAGAATAAATATTATAATCTAGTTTTGATTCTTCTTTACTTATAAGAGTATTTACTTTGCATTTATCTGAGGACTTAATATTTAACTCAAACTTAGCTTCTTTATAAAACTTAAGTCCTGCACCCTCTAATTGATCAATGGTGATTTTATTTGATTTCAAGGCATCTTTAATAAGTATTTTAGGTTCATTATAAATCTTCACATATACTGTTTCACTTTGAATACATGGGAAATAATAGACATAATGTTCATCTTCATAAAATTGTTCCAAAGATTCAGCACAGTTTTCTGTATTATCAATTATTTTAATACTATTATTTTGATTTAAAAACACACTTAAGATAAAAATAATAAAAAGTAATAAACTAAGTAGCTTGACTAAATTCCAAATCGTTAACCATTTAATTTTTTTCATACTTCACCTATCTCAATCATATTACAACTATATTATATCAAATAATAATAAATAATCAAATTATTAAAAGATTCATTTTATAATATTCTAGTTAATCATACCTAGTTTTTTATAGAATATAATTTGATAAGGAGGTTTATTTAAATGAGAAAAGTTTTTAAAACATATCGTTTCTCAATATTACTTTTATTTTCTATTATAATTGGTTGTATACTTGGAATGATTTTAAAAGAAGATGCGGTTATTTTAAAACCATTTGGTGATGTCTTTTTAAATTTAATGTTA
>DHPM01000005.1:0-64332 GCA_002410935.1 Caryophanales bacterium UBA5364 | reverse complement strand
GATGTCTTTTTAAATTTAATGTTTACGATTGTTGTGCCATTAGTCTTCGTTACGATTACTAGCGCTGTTTCTAATATGATTGATTTAAAACGTTTAGGAAAAATTCTAAAGAATTTATTGATTGTTTTCTTTGTGACGGGATTTATTGCGGCCTTGTTTATGCTAATAGTCGTTAAAATTTATAATCCGGCTGAAGGAGCAAGCATCGTTTTAGAAGCAGGTGAAGAAATAACAAAGATCAGTATTGGGGACCGAATTGTGCAAGCAATAACCGTAACTGACTTTAGTAATTTATTATCTCGTAGTAATATGCTACCATTAATTGTTTTTTCAATTATGTTTGGTATTGGAGTAAGTACTTTAGGTAAAAGGGGCAATGAATTATCGAGGTTATTAGATACATTATCTAAGGTTATGATGAAGTTAGTTAAATATATTATGTATTATGCCCCAATTGGTTTATGTGCTTATTTCGCAACATTAATTGGGCAATTTGGGCCTCAATTAATTGAGGGTTACACTAAAAGTGTTGTTTTATATATTGTAGTGGCAATTATATATTTTTTAGTCTTCTATACTTTATATGCTTTTGTAGCTGGAGGGAAAAATGGTGTTAAAGCTTTTTATCGTCATATTTTACCATCAACAGCAACGGCTTTAGCAACTCAAAGTTCATTAGCATCATTACCTACTAATCTAGATACCGCTAAAAACATTGGGGTTCCTAAAGATATTAGAGAAGTAGTTTTACCAATTGGTGCAACAATGAATATGCATGGTAGTGTTATTGGTTCAATTTTAAAAATATCATTTCTATTTACGATATTTGAAAAATCATTCACTGGAATTGATACTTATTTAATAGCTATTCTAATTGCGGTGTTAAGCGGTGTTGTTATGTCTGGTATTCCAGGTGGTGGATTAATTGGTGAAATGCTTGTTGTTAGTTTATATGGATTTCCACCTGCTGCTTTCTTAATTGCATCAACCATTGGATTATTAATTGATGCACCTGCGACAGCCTTAAATGTTGTTGACGATATTTCAGCATCAATGTTAGTTACAAGAAGTACCGAAGGAAAAGATTGGATAAATAATAAGTTATTAAAAGAATAAACAATTGTTTATTCTTTTTTAGTCTTCTCTTTCTAAAAAAATTCTTTTCTTGAAAGCACCACGTTTTAATACTTTAGATATTCTAATGTTCTCAAACTCTTCATACGAAGTCTTTTTAAGTTCAAGTATAGCTCGTATAACTTCAGCCATATCAGCTAATTCTTCAATGCTACCGTCTTCTAAATACTCATCTAATTCTTCTTTTAATTTGTTGTTTAATTCTTCTAAATATTCTTCATCATTTAAAATTCTTGTAATCGGTATACCATTATCATCTTTAATGATATCAGGTATCTTATCCCTTACTAACTTATTATATACTTTCATATTATCTCCTTTATATTATATTGGTGTATATATAATAAAACTTGCGGTTATTCGCAAGTTGTTTTCTACTGGTGCCGCAACGGTGAATTGAACACCGATTAAAGCCTTACCATGGCCTCGTAATACCATTATACTATTGCGGCATACAACAATAGTATATAATAAAAAACACTTTAAATCAACTAAAAAAACCCTTAATGGGTTATATATTTTGTAAATGTTTTAATTTAGTTTCAATATCATTATGTAGTTGTTTAAGTTCTGAATCCTTATTTTTAATTTTACCACCTTCTGTTAAATTAACAATCATATTATTAATTCGACTAATCAAGGCATTAATTTCAGCTATTTCATTTAGTTTATTATCAATAACATTGGATAATCTGCTCACATCATCATAAGATAAATCACCATTTTCTGTTTTAACAACCTTTTCTCTTGAATCTAATTGATGTTTAATATTGCTTAATTTTGCTTGAATTTCTATCTCAGCAATTTTCTTCTCTATTTTACTCATAAGAGTATTACTTTTTTTCTTTTCTTTTAATTGGTCTATTTTCTCATCAATTTTAGATATGTAATAATTCAAGTCTATTTTACCAGCATTAATTAATTGATCGACTTCTTCTTTAGTAATCTCATGATTAATGTATTGTTGGTATATTCTGTCAGTATACTCTATTTTTTTAGATTCTTGAACTAATCCATTAACCTTTTGAGCAATCTCATTAATGATTATATTAGATTCAGGATGATCTTGATAATTACTAGCTTGTTTATTCAGATAATAGATGTCTGTTTTATAATCACCAGTTAAATTATCAAAAATATTTTTCAATATTTCTCTATAATTATCCATATTACACCTTCTATTCTTTTATAAAAATATTATACCATATTATTTAAAAAAAATCACTTATTGTGTTTCATTATTTTAACTTTCAAATGCTAATTAGATTAAAAAAAATAAAAACCTTTGATTTACAAAGGTCTAAAATACGATATGGCGTCCCTGAGAGGATTTGAACCTCCGACTTTCCCCTTAGGAGGGGGATACTCTATCCAGCTGAGTTACAAGGACATAAAAAGCCACATAAAGCAGCCTATTTAAGTGAGTTAAGTATTAATATTAAATATAAATTAGTAACATAACTAAATTTATAGCTAAACTTCTTCGAAAATTCAAAAATACTAATAAAAGTATCGGTAAAATTAACAACCCAACTTTCCATGTATTTAGGTAATCTAAAATCAAATGGAAACATATGAGAAATAATAATATCCTCTTCTTTTTCAGAAATAGTAAAGCGTTTCTTAGCGTTTTCTAAAGCTTGCTTTGGATGTTCAGTTGTAAATAACTTTACTTTATTTGTTGTTTTTTTATAATCAACGGTTGTTTCAAAATAGAAATCATGTAACAATCCAGCACGTGCTACTTCTTCACTATTTAAACGTAATAATTTAGCTATCTTGTATGAATAGTATGATACTTTCAAAGAATGATCATAACGATTACTACAATGATGACTTATATTACTCATTTTTTCAAATGATTTATCTTCTAAAATGTATTTAACGATTCGTAAATACTCTTTATCTTTTATACTATTTTGCATGTCTTCACCTCAAACACTAATACATTATATCACAAAATCAAAAAATATATAATGCTTTTAGTTTAAGTTTTAATCTTTTTAGATAATAAATTGTCTATTTCTAGTCAAATATATTTGTTTTTTAACGATTAAACTTAAACAAAATTTCTAATATAAGGAACTTTTCTTATTAAATAACTAATTAAATATGATACCAAGTAAATGATAATCAAATTACTCAAAACACTAATATAAGGATTAAGATAATTTAGTAACGAATACTTTATTGAGAGATCAACTAACAATGGATGAATTAAATAAATACTTAAAGAATAAGGAGCTATCTTTCCAATAATGTGATTAAACTTTTTATTTTTAAATAATTTATTACCATTGTTAATAAATAATACATAAATTGAGATTGAACTCATCATCACAAAGAGGCTTTGATTTGAAAAGAAATGTTCGAAATATTGATTTTCACAAATTGATAATATAAAACTACCTGCAATAGTTATGAATATACCAACTAATGCACAAATAATGAAGTATTTGTTATAAATATGATCATATTCTTTTTCTTTTAATCTTTTATATATAATATGTCCCACGATAAAATACCCTAAGTAATATGTACCTTGAACAATTGGAATTTGATACATTACATTCAAATCTAGATTGCTTAGATTTAAGATAATGGTTATTAAATAAACAGTACCTGAGAAAAACAACCATAAATTAAGAAATAAATTCTCGTGTTTAATAGTCATATTTAAAGTAATAAGTTCTATTAGAGGAAGAGTTAAGTAGATAGTTAAAAAGATATATAGTATTCCTAACACTTCATCTATTGGCTTAAAAAAGCCTTCAACCGCTACTAATATTAAATTACTGTTTTCACCCTGAACAAAATGATTCCATAAGTAATAAATAAAAGTCCAAAAGATGATGAATAGAATCATTTTTTTAATATTGGTCTTATATTTAGTGAAATTGATTGGTTTATTTAGTAAAATAGCCCCACCGATTAAAAATAAGATTGGAAAAGCTATAATACTGATTGATTTTATTGTACAAGCAAATAAATATATGTCTTGTTCAATAATTGAAAAGTTTTCACAGTAGTAATTACTTATTGAAAATAAAACCATCATAAATACTGAACTAACGATTAGAAAATTCAAACTACGATCTTTACTTTTTAATTTCATATACATTACCCCTACCTTACTATATAAATATATTTTAACATATATCTATCTTTTTAACAATATAAAAAGATATTAGAATTATCCAATATCTTTTTTATAACACTTGAAACCAAGCAATTAATCAATATGGTGCTGGAAATAGGATTTGAACCTACGACCTATCGCTTACGAGACGATTGCTCTACCTACTAAGCTATTCCAGCATAATTTTATATAAATAATATATCATATTATCTATTTAGTTGTCTACATGGTATAATATAATTAATAAATTTATGGAGGTATAAGATGGTATATGGTATTATTTTAGCAGGTGGTAATGGAACTAGAATGGGACAAACTGATAAACCAAAACAATTTTTATTATTAAATAATGTTCCTATTTTTATTTATACAGTCAAACAATTTTTATTAAATGACAAAATTGCTAAAACAATTATATGCGCGCCTAAAAAATGGCATACTTTTATTAAAGATAATATTGAAAAATATATAATCAATACCGATAATATAATTATAGTTGAAAGTGGCTTAACTAGAAATGATACAATGATGAACGGTTGTAATTATATTAAAGATAATTATGGTATCAATAATAATGATATCGTTGTTACACATGACTCAGTTAGACCATTTATTACGGAACAAATGATTAATGATAATATAAATTATGCAGCAAAGTATGGTGCTGTTACAACGGTTATTGAAGCTATCGATACTATTATTACATCAACTGATCATAAAACAATTACTAGTACCCCTATCAGAAAAAATGTTTTTCATGTTCAAACACCACAAAGTTTTAACTTAAATAAATTAATTAAGCTATTTAATGTTTTAACTGAAAAAGAAAAGGAAACTCTAACTGATGGTAGTAAAATATTTACAATTCATAATGAACCAGTTTATCTTGTTAGAGGGGATAAATCTAATATTAAAATTACTACTAAGGATGACTTATTAATTGCTAAAACATTACTTAAAAAGAAGTTATAAATAACTTCTTTTTTAATCTTCTTGTTCTTCTTCTCTTTCTCCAGTAACATGATCTCTTACATAATCATAGAAACTTAATACCGTATTTACTTCTTCATCTGGAATAGAAATAAACTTTGGTGTATCACCAGTTAAATCAACTTGTGATATACACATATTAACCATTTCACTAGTTAAATCATCGTTTAAAGTATAAACAACATAATCTTTATTGTATTCCTCAATTCTAAAGTTTGCTACGACATCAACAACAATGGCATTATTATTTTCATCATATACAGTAATACTATTTTTCATTATGCTACTTTTCCTCCTTTATTAAGGGTATCCTTAAATTCATTTAAATCTTTAGAAATATTTTTAGCATCTTCAACAATATTACCATCTGGGATAATAACTGATTCACTACTACCATCTTTTTGAACAATCGTTCCTTCGATTAAATCCCTTTTAATATCTTTAATAACGACTTTCTTAAGTAGTTTACCGCATTCCTCAACTAGTTTAGCTAAAACGGGAGTTGCTGCGATTGTACATAATTCTCCAAATGGTCCATCAACAGGGCAAAAAATTAAAGCTACTGTAGCTGCTGATCCTGCTACAACTACTGATTGCGTTGCTACATTAATAGCTTGATCAAACTTTTCTTCAAAGTCTTTTGATTTACCAGTTTCAATAAACTTTTTCTCATACCATGATGAAAACTTTTCTTTTGTTTTTCTTGGTTCTTGTATGATAATTGTACCACTCATATTATTCCTCCTATGTTTACATTTTACCACATTTTTTTCATTATTAAAATAACTTTTTATCATATTATATATTTACAAAAAAGATGATAAATCATCTTTTTCTTCTAAATGCAATATCAATTATTTTTTGAATAAAATCTTGAATAATAGTTAAACATGATTTCTTAGTATTATTGTCTGGTTCATCTATATCAGGAACAGGCTTCTCATTTTCTGCGATAATTAATAATTTATCTTTGAAAACATAATCATATGGGTCTATAGTATTACCATTAACTATAATCTCAAAGTGAAGATGCCCACCAAATGCATATCCGGTTGCTCCCATGAATGCTAAGATAGTAGATTCATCGACTACTTCATTTAATTTAACCTTAATCGTATTATAAGCTAAATGAGCATATCTAGATAAGACGCCATTACTATGATCAATTATAATATAATTACCATAGTCTCCATAATTAGAAGGATCATTGTTAGTGTAGTTTTTATTAGATACTATTTCTATTACTTTACCTTTAGCAATTGGAATAATCCAGTCTAAGATATTTTTCTCGCCGTCATTAGCAGTAACATCAATTCCAATATGTTCAATATTATAATCTTGTGTAAGTACGGTATCATGGTTTTTAGTAAGTTTTCCCACAAGTATCACCTCTATAAGATAAAGTATTCAGTTTTGAATAATTAATGACAAAAAAAGATCTTATACAGATCTTTATAATTACTTATTTATCTTAATTTTAGTTCTTAAATAATCATATCCTAAAGCTGAGGTTATGATTAAAAGCACTTGAGGTGCATAAGCATAACGTGGAGCTATTTCAATTAATAAATAAACACCAAAATATACTAATGCAATAATGATAAATAATAATGCTTTTTCACTTGTTTTATTTTTTAAATAATATATGACTCCTAAAACAAACATTATTAAGATTGATATAATCATGATTTGATTAATATTATTAACAACATTATAAAAGATATTAAAGTCACCTTTTTTTTCTAAAACAGTTTGATATTTAAAATTGCCAACTGACCACTTTAAATCGTGGTTTGTCCATAAGATAACAGATTTTTTAATGAATAAAATCGGTATTTTTTTAATACTACCTACTGACCTTTCCATTAACTCTTCTTTTGCTATATCCTGTCTACTTATACCCGAATACTTACTAGCATCACTAGCACTATATACTCCATTTGTTTCATGGTTAAAACCTAACACAAACTTCCAAATAGGATTTTTGTTTTCCAAACCACTAGGACTAATATTAGTTTTAGTTAATATTGCTGAAGTAGTATTAAAAATTATAAAGTAAGTTACTAAAATTATAATGAAACCAAATATATTTTGTTTATAATCATTCTTTTTACTAGTTACAAAAAGATAGATAATTAAACTAGTTATTATAACGATTATTTCAGGCCTTATTATATTAGCGATAGCTAGAGATAAACCTATTATAATATTTTTTAAATAAGGATTAAAATTTAGAAACCTTTTACCAATTAATATATATAATGCTAGAAGAATAAAGAATAATGACACATGTTGGTTAGTTAAAACCGTATTTAATAATAATGGAAATGGAAAAAACACATATAAAACACTAACTATCCTTGATGCTTTTTCACTTGCTATTTCTCTAGCAATTAAATATATTAAAACTGTTATTCCAGCTGTAAAAAGACAATTAACTATCTTTAGAAAGATAACACTATCAATAAGTTTAAGTAACATAGTCATATATATTGTATGCCCCATTTGATATCCCCAAGTAATAATGTATCCAGATGTTGTATAACTCATATCACCAACTAATAATTGACGAGCAGTGTTATACATTACTGCAAAATCAGAAGCTATTGGAGTATCAATTACTAATATAACGATTAATCTAACCATAAGTGATATTATAAATAATAATAACCAAAATCTTTTAAAGTTAAGTTTTTCACTTATATAGATTGTTCCTGCTACAACTAAAAGAGTAATTAAAACACCGTTTTTTCCTAAATAATAGCTTAATACTAAACTAAAACATATAATTATTGAATACAAAATAATTTTCTTAATAATTTCCATATATACTCCTTTTATATTCCGTATTACATTGATGCTTAAACTATTCAAAGTATAGCACTAATTAAATAAAAAATCAAAAAAAGAACAATACAAGTATTGATCTTTTTAGTTATTATAAAAGTAAATATTTCTATATTTGGTGCAAGAGACGGGATTTGAACCCGCACAGAATTGCTTCCACAAGCCCCTCAAACTTGTGTGTCTACCTATTTCACCACTCTTGCAAAAAGTAGCCTAAGCTACTAATTTTTTAATGCTTTAAACATTTTTTTCCACAATCCAGCTGAAGAATAATTTAATATTCCTACTTTATATATTCTTAATCCATATTTAATTAATAAATAATTAGTTATGATGATTAGAATCATTGAAACAAATACATCAATTATACCAATCTGTCCTAATACTAATAGGGATGGACATAATATAGCAGAAATAAATGGTACATATGATAATACTTTAATAAATGTTGCTCCTTCAAATACTCCAGCCATCATCGCTAAATAATATCCAACAAGTGAAATAATCATAATTGGTGTTTGTAGTTGTTGGAAGTCTTCAATATTAGTTGTCATTGAGGCTAAGATACCCGCTAATAGCGAATAAGCAATAAAGGTTAGTATCATAAGTAATAATGTTAAAGGAACGATATAGATTAACTTATCACCAAATCCATTTTTCAATAAGTCAGAAATCATACTACCTACTTCATTAGTAATACCATTAACAATATTATTATTACCAATTAATTTTCTAATAAATAAACCTAAACTACCAAATATGACTAGTAGTAACCCTTGTAATAAAACAAATAAATTACCAGCAATTACTTTAGCAAAAAAGTGAGTTTTAGGACTAACATTAGAAATAATTATTTCCATTCCACGTGTCGTTTTTTCATCATTTACTTCAGCACCAATCATTTGAATTAGAAAGATTGATAACATAAAGAATGGTAATATAATAATTGGGAAAACAGTCGTCATAATTATTTCCATATTTTCATCTTGACTGTTTTTGTCTTCATCTAAATATACTCTTTCAATATTAGCAGGAGAATATATTTTATTAATATCTTCCATACTGATATCAGATTCATATATAGCTAAAGCTACCTTAGTATTGTTAATAGCATTATTAACTAATTGGGTATCAATCATATCCATGTATTCTTTGGTTATAACTTGAACATCAAGTACATTTTCTTCTGATTTATCAAAGACAACGACCATACTTAAATTCTTTTCTTCTTCTTCAAGCATTTTTTTAGCATCTTCAATTGTTTTATCATATTTGATAAGTTCATATGAAGATTCTTCTGATTGATTGACGGCTTGACTAGATATCTTTAATTGTTCTTTAAACAAATCAAATGAATGTTCAGTGTTATCAATAACATATACCTTTTGTGTTTGATTAAAGTCTCCACCAAAAGCAGTAATTATGCTATCAATATTAATTAAACCAATAATTATTAGACATAGAATAACATTAGCAGCTACAAACCATTTAGTTTTAATCTTACGATTTAAACTAATACTAATCAAGTAATTTAACTTACTTCTCATAATTTTCACCTACTTTAGCAATAAATATTTCATTAAGTGATGGTTCTTCAACAACGAACTTAGTTACATTCTTCGTTTTACTAATTACATCGAAAACATTTTTTACTTTGTTTTTATCTTCAATTTTCACTTCAAATTCGTCAGCCTTTTCAATTACTTCTGTAACACCATCAATTTTTTCTAATTTCTTTTTAGTTATGTCGGCTTTTATTAAAATATTCTTTTTACGATATTGTTCTTTAATATCACTTAAATATCCTGAAATAACTGTTTTACCTCTTAATAAAACAACCAACTTTTTACAGAATAATTCAACATGATCCATACGGTGAGTTGAGAATATAATCATACTTCCCTTTTCAGCCATTTCGATTATTTCCTTTTTAAACATTTCGACATTAAATGGATCTAATCCAGCAAAAGGTTCATCTAAAATTAATAACTTAGGTTCATTTAAAACAGCCGTAATAAATTGAATCTTTTGTTGATTACCTTTAGATAATTCTTTTATTTTTTTATCGATATATTCAGGTATTTCAAATTTATCTAATAAATATTGTAGTCTCTCTATAATTTTTTCTCTACTCATTCCTTTTAATGTTCCAAAAAATAAGCATTGTTCTCTAACTGTCATTTTAGTTAATAAACTTCTTTCTTCAGTTAAGAAACCAATATAGTCAGTTTGACTATAATCAATTGGTTTACCATTTAAAGTGACACTACCTGAATCAGAGTCAAGCAGCCCCATAATCATTCTAAATGTTGTGGTTTTCCCAGCACCATTCACCCCTAATAAACCAAATATTTCACCTGGTTTAACAGTGAATGATAATTTATCTACGGCTAAAAAATCACCATAGTATTTTGTCACATTTTCAACTTTTAACATTTTCCCATCCTCTCATAGCCATTTTGTACTAACGACTTTTTTTAAACTGTTTTTTTCGAAATCTTTATATAGTTTTTCTAAATTTTCATTTAAATTATCATAGTAATCTAAGTCACTATTAGATAACTCTAGTTCTTTTAAATGAAATTGTACATATTGATGAAATCGATCATTTTTTATATACTCTCCTACGATCTTATCAAAAGATTTGATTTTTCTAAGTTGCGGTTTATAGATATTACCAAATAAGAATTCTTGATAATAACTAATAATTCTTTGAGAAACAAAATCTTCTTCGGCAAAGTTATAATTAACAATGTCATTATAATTAGGAGAATGTTTTAATACTTTAGTATTAATAATATCAACCTCCTACAAATATTCTAATAATATCATTATAAGTAATAAATAACATCAATCCCATTAATAAAAAGAATCCAACACTATGAATAGCATTCTCTACTTTAGGATCGACTGGCTTTCCTTTAATTTTTTCAATAATTAGAAATAAGATACGGCCTCCATCAAAAGCAGGAATTGGTAATAAATTAATAAATCCTACATTAACACTAATATAAGCTAGTAAGAAAATTAAATTAACAATACCACTTTTAGCTGTTTCACCGACGATATTATAAATACCAATTGGACCAGATAAATTATTTAAACTAATTGCTCCAGTGGCTAAATAAGCAATGATACAAAACATTTGCTCAATCAAATAACCTGTTTTAACAAATGCATATTGTAATGAAACAAATACACCTTTTTCTATTTTAGATTCTAAGGTAAACCCAAATACATATCTTTTAGTTTGATCTTCATTAGTTATTTCAACTGGTGAAAGTTTTATTTCTTTTACTTTCTCATCACGTTCAATTTCAATCGTCATTTCTTTCCTGTTGTTAACTTGTAATTCTAACATCAAACGATCAGTTGAAGTAACTCTTTTACCATTAATTCTTTTAATCGTATCTCCAGCTTTTAATCCTGCAGTATATGCAGGCATATCCTTATCAACTGAATTAATAATTGGTTTAGTTGATGGAGAACCATTAAATAACGCTAATAAGAAAAATATAATAATTGCTAAAATAAAGTTAAACATAATTCCTGCAATAATCGTCATAAATTTTTGACTCCATTTTTTAGCAAATAATTGTCGTTCACGAGGAACACTTTTATCTTCTTCTAATTCCTCACCAGCCATTTGGACAAACCCGCCAATTGGCAATAAACGAACAGAATATAGTGTTTCATCATCTTTTCTTTTAAAACTCCAAATTTTAGGACCCATACCTAATGAAAATTCATGACAGTAGACTCCTGCTTTCTTAGCAAAAATAAAATGTCCAAGTTCATGAATAAAAATAGTTATTCCTAAAATTAAAACAAAATAGATAATTGTCATACTTTCCTCCTCTTATAAGAATCGCATTAAAAATATAAAACCTAATAATACAAAAATTATACTATCTAAACGGTCTAATACTCCTCCATGTCCTGGCATAATATTAGAAAAATCTTTTTTATTGTAATATCTTTTAATAGCAGAGAAAAATAAATCTCCAAATTGCCCTATAATTGATAAGAATGTTGTAACTAGAATAATTAACCAAATTGATACTTCTGGATCAATCACATTATAATAGAAAACAGTTCCGATGAAAACTCCCATTATTGTTCCACCAATTAAACCTTCCCAAGTTTTCTTAGGTGAAATTTTTTCTAATAATTTATGTTTACCAATTAAGATACCTGTTATTAAAGCAAAAGTATCAGTTATAATTGTTATTAAAAATAAGAAAATAATAATATATAAGCTTTGAGCTCTTAAACAAATAAGTAAAAGCATTGACAATGATAGAAAAAAGACTCCTCCAATTAAATAAAATGCGTCATTAATACTATACTTTTCTTGGTCATGATATAGTACTGTTGGCAATAAAAATGATAAAAATAAAGCTGATAAAATTGTATAATCAATTGTAAAAGTTACATTTTCACTTTGTATTCCAAATGACATAATTAGTAATAAAAAAGTATAACTAATAAATTTAATAAAACCAGGTGTTTTCTTCTTTGTAGCTTTCATATCAATAAATTCAGTTAACCCCATTATAGCAAGAACAAACATTGCTATATTAAAAACGGTTTCTCCTATTAAGAAAATAGGAATAAAAATTGCAAATGCAATTAGTGCACTAATGATTCTTGTTTTCATAATTAATTCCTCCAAATCGACGATCTCTTTTTGTATAATCTAAAATAGCTTGATCAAAGTCATTGCTACTAAAGCCTGGAAAATATGTCGGTGTGAAATAAAATTCTGCATATGATAATTGCCATAACATGAAATTACTAATACGGTATTCTCCGCTAGTTCTTATTAATAAATCAATTGGTGGTAAATCATTATATAAGTAATGATTAAATATATCTTCATTTAAATCATTAATATCAAGTTTTTGATTGATAACATCGTTATTAATTTTCTTACATGCATCAATTATTTCACTGTGACCACCATAATTTAAACAAAAATTAACGATACCACCTGTATTATCTTTAGTCATTTCCATCATTTCATTCATTGTATCAATAACACTTTGTGGTAGTGGTTCTATTCTACCTGAAAAAACAACTTTAATATTATCTTTTTCATACTTTTTACGATCTTTTTTAAATTTACTTGTAAATAAATTCATTAAGAAATCGACTTCTTCTTTACTTCTTTTAAAGTTTTCGGTTGAGAATACATATAAACTCAAAACTTTAATTCCTTTAGATATAACATATCTAGAAAGTTTTAATAAGTTATCTGCACCTGCTTTATGACCCATACTTCTAGATAATTTTCTGTTTTCTGCCCATCTTCCATTCCCATCAACAATAATACCAACATGATGAGGAATTTTTAAATCATTGTAATCCATAAGTACCTCTCTATCTATACTATATTATAATACATAATTCTTATTTATACAAGAAAAAAGAAGCATACGCTTCAAAATGAATCTATATTTATTTTAACTTTTTTCTCGCCATTGATATAGGCTGAAGCTTGAACAATAGTTCTAATTGAATTAGCGATGTTGCCACCTCTTCCGATAACAGCACCCATATCACTATTATCAACTAAAACTTGAATAATTATTGCATCATCTTCATCATCAAACTGTTTAACTGATACCATTTCAGGATCTTTTACTAAACTTTTAACTAAAAATTCCGTTAATTCTACTAACTTCATAATTATTTACTTTCTTTCTTTAAATTATGGAATTTTTCCATAATTCCTTGTTTACTAAATAATGATCTAACAGTATCTGTAGGTATAGCACCAGTCTTTAACCATTTAATTGCCAATTCTTCATCAATTTTAATTTCAGCTTTTTCCTTAATTGGATTATAAGTACCAATAATTTCAATAAACTTTCCATCTCTTGGACTTCTTGAATCAGCTGCTACAATACGATAAAAAGGACTTTTCTTTGCACCCATTCTTCTTAATCTTAATTTAACTGCCATCTTTTTTCCCTCCATTCATAAAAACATTCTAGCATAAAAAAAAGGAAGTGTCAACCATATTTTGTTGACACTTAATTATATGATATTTTCAGTAATACTTTCTTCTATTTCTTTTTCTATTTCATCATCAACTTCATCTTCTATTTCATCCCATGGTTCTTCATCGTCTTCAACAGCTATTTTTATTTTGGTTTCTCCAACTATTTCGACACCTAACTCTTTTTCAATATCAAAACTAATCACACCATTTTCAACATTTACCCTTGAACATGTAGGTTGTTTTAAAGTTCTAACAATTATATCAGTATCACCCGATAAATCTGCATTATCCTTCGTTTTAACATTGAATAGTTCGTTATAGTCAATCTTTTCATTTAATACTGTTGTCTTACTATCATTATCATATGCGTACCAAATGTTAACATCGCATGAACCGTCAACGCCAATTTTATCACCGGATTTATATCCTTTAAATTTATGATTGATTACCCAACAACCCAATACATTCGTCGGATGATTATCAGCTTTAATACTGTAATTGTTTTTAAAATACTTTTTACCCTTTCCGATAATAGCTTTAGTAACTATTTCTTTATATGATGCCACTTTATCACCTCTCACTTTAATATATGAAAGAACCATAAAAAGTTAACAAAAAAAGTAGTTTTTAAAACTACTATTTAATTTTCTTATAATAAGTTTTTCCTTCTTCTAATTCATTATCTTCAAATAATTCATCAACGGTAACAAATTCATACCCTTGTTCTTTAAGTATTGGTAACACCATTCTAACTGTTTCAATTGTTGACTTATATAAGTCATGCATTAATATAATTGATCCATCTTGAATATTTTCAATAATAATTCTAGTACCTTCACTACTATTTCGGTGTTCCCAGTCCCTAGTGTCAACACTCCACATAATTAAAGGATAATCAACATTATCTTTAACCTGACTATTAGTGTTTCCATAAGGTGGTCTAACAAGTGTTTGAGTGATATCGTATTTAGATAATAATTGTTTTGTTTGTTCTAATTCATTAATTAACTCTTCGTTAGTTAATTCAGTGAAAGATTCATGACTAACCCCATGACTTCCGATTTGGTGACCATCATCTTTAATATCTTCAATTGTATCATTATAATTATCTATTCTAGAACCTAAAACGAAGAATGTTGCTGCAGCATCATTTTCTTTTAAAATCTCTAATAATTCTTTCGTGTATTTACTTGGACCATCATCAAAAGTAAAAGCTACCTTTTTAGTTTGTTCTACAATTACTTCATTTTCTTCCACATTAGGACTTTCCGGTTCTGATATTTCTACGTTTTCAACTTCAGTTGGAGTTGGTTCAACAATCGATTCTTCTTCAATTGCTGTTGGAGTTGGTTCGATAATTGGCTCTTCTTCAACTTCAATTGGCATCTGATTATTAGTTGGTTCTTCAGAGTTGTTATCAATTGGCAAAGTTTCTGTTTCATTAATAATAGGTTCTTTTGGTTGATTGCTTATAATCGGTACTTCATTTTCTACCAAGTTAACTTCATCTTCATCATATATTGGAATACTATTATCTTCAGTAAAATACTTATGATATAAATTCTCTACTTTGATAAATAGTTCCTTTTTATGTTTATTAATACCTAGTGTTAACATCAATCCCATTAAAATTAAAGCTATTATCCGATTACGAGTAGTTCTATTCTTTTTTTTCATAAGTCACTTCCTAAACATGCATATTATAACATATAATTAATTTTATTCAAGAAAAAAACATGTGTTAATCACATATTTCTCCATCCATACTCCAAGTTTTAACATCTGTTATTGTTGCATTTACTATCTTACCAATATCAGATTCATCACCTTTAACATTTACTAGTTTCATCGTATCAGTATAACCCATTAATGTTTTATCCTTATTACTATATCCTTCAATTAATACTGGTACAACCTTATTAATATACTTTTGATTATTTATTAAAGCATACTTATTTATTAATTCATTTAGTTCATATAGTCGGCGATTCTTTTCATCTAAGCTAACATTATCTTCCATTTTACTTGCGGGAGTGCCAACTCGAGGTGAAAAGATAAACGTAAATGCTGAGTCAAATTGACATTTATTAACGATATCTAATGTTTCATTAAATTCTTCAAGTGTTTCCGTAGGATAACCTACTATAATATCGGTAGTAATTGAACAATTAGGAATAGTCGCTTTTAATTTAGTGAATAATTCCAAGTATTCTTCTTTGGTATATCTTCTTCCCATTAATTTAAGAATACGATTAGAACCACTTTGAATTGGGAGATGAATATAAGGCATAATATTATCATATTTCTTAATAACATTAATCATTTCATCGGTAAAGTCCCAAGGATGACTTGTAACAAACCTGATTCTTTTAATTCCTGTTTTACTAACATCTTCTAATAAGTTAGCCATACCATATTCCATATTTAAGTCTTTCCCATAAGCATTAACATTTTGTCCTAATAAAGTAACCTCTACATATCCATCATTAACTAATTCTTTTACTTCATTTACGATATCTATAGGTTTACGGCTTCTTTGTTTACCTCTAGTATAAGGAACAATACAATAAGTACAAAACTTATCACATCCATACATAATATTTACCCAGGCTTTGTATTTACTATCTCTTTTAGCTGGCATGCATTCAATAATATCGCCTTCAACACTTTTTACATCTATTTCTAAATAATTACTATTAATCGCTTTATTTAAAATATTAGGTAAATTGTGAATGTTATGAGTTCCAAACACCATATCTAACCATTTATACTTATTCATAATTTCTTCAACAACATGTTCTTCTTGGGCCATACATCCACATATACCCGCAATTACATCAGGTTTAGTTTCTTTTAAGTGTTTAATACGACCAATCATACCAAAAACCTTATTATGAGCATTTTCTCTAATTGCACATGTGTTTAATAAGATTAAATCAGCATCATTCATCTTATCAGTTTCAGTAAATGATAAATCTTCTAAAATAGCTTTAATATTTTCAGTATCATGTTCATTCATTTGACAACCATAAGTTTTTATAAAATATTTTTTATTTAAACCTAAATTTTGAAGTTCCTCATTCTTTTTATATTCTTGAACTAAAACTTCACTTTTAGTACGTTTTCTTGCTTCTTTTAAATTAGGTAAATTCATTTTATCACTTCTTTTCTACTAATAGATAATATCATAATTATAATTTTCTATCAAGGAAAAACTCTTTTTTTGAAAGAGTTTCTTTATTCTACTATAAATTTTTATATTACAACGATAACTGTTCTAATAATACTAGCCGTTAGATTATTATCAGTTACGCTATATTTAACTGTATATTCGCCACTTTTAGTAGTATCAATATAAGTTCCACTACCCGATATTTCAATAGATACACCTTCAATTGCCTCACCATTAGCATAAGTAGCCGTTACTCCTAATTCAACATAATCGTTTCCAGCCGTAACATAAACTAATTCTTCACCAATAAGTTCAATCTTAGGTGCCTTATCATTATCAAAAACATCATAATTACTACCACTATCAGTGACAACTTCATATTCAAATATTTTGCCAACCTTTTTAATTTTTAATAACATGTCATCAGGAAATGATTGATTCGTTTTAGGATTAACAAGATCTGCATCAATCTTACCTGCTTGCTTTAATTGATATAATGTAATCGTGAGAGTATTATTATGATATTTAGGAATATTTAAAAGATTATCTGCTTTCCAATCTTTTAAACTTGCTTCGATTGTTTTAATTTGAATATCATAAAATTTATCTTTACCATTCTGTAATTGTTTTTCTATAGCTGGTATAGCTATTAATGACAATAATGATAAAATAATAATTACTCCTAATACTTCAATAAGTGTAAAACCATTTTTTTTCATATACCCTCCTACTATTACATTATATAATCTTTTAATATTTTTTTCAAGAAAAAAAGAATGATAACTTCTTTTACCATCTATTCTTTCTAAAATTCTTCCATATTGCATCTTATAAGCAATAAAAAAGTAGTGCTTATACTTCTTGCACTACTAATAAGATCATTGGCTTACATTCAGTTTCATGATATAAATATTTACCAACCTTATCTCGAATACCCGACTTAATTTTATTAAAGTCGACATAATTAGGTTTTAGATTTTCATTAATAACTTCTAGAGATATCTTTTTAGCTTCTTTTATTAAATCAATATTCTCTTTTACATAGATAAATCCTCTAGTAAGTATTTCTGGTCCTGCTAAAATCTTTTTCGTTTTTTTATCAATGGTTACTGTTACAACAACAATTCCATTCTCACTTAATGCTTCACGGTCTTTAATAACTAATTCGCCAATGTCACCAACACTTTTACCATCAATTAAAATATCATCTACTTTTATTTGTTCATTAGTATCAACTAACTTTCCATCCATAAAAGTTACAACTTGACCATTTAATTTTAGTAATACATTATCTTCCGCCATACCAATTTGTTTAGCTAATTTAGCATTCGCTACTTGATGACGATATTCTCCAATTACAGGAAAATAATATTTTGGTTTCATTAAGTCAATCATTAACATTAAGTCTTCACTTGATGCATGTAATGATAAGTACTTAGTTGTTGGAATTATAATTAAATTAGCTCCCATTTTCGCAATATCATCAAACATTGCTGTTGCGCTTTTTTCCATCCCATCATATACTTGAGTGGCAAAAACAACAGTATCAGTTTCTAATAATTTAACAAACTTATCATATCCTTTAATGATTCTTTTCATATTTGAAAAAGGTTTTTCTCGTTCATCAGATATAATAACAACAATATTCTCTTCATTAATATGATGAATATTACCAATTCTCTTTTTATCAAATTTTATATAATTACTATCGATAGCACGCATTATAGATGATTGTAATCTCTTACCCATAATAACGACATTACGATCTGTTTTTTCTATTTCATTAAATAATTCTTGAATACGATATATTTGTGCTTGGAAAATATTAAACAATATTCTTCCTTCGTTACGATTTAGGATTTCATTAATAATTAAATTTGTTCTATGTTGTGGTGAAGTATATCCTTTTTTATCAGCATATAAAGATTCACTCATTAAACATAAAACACCCTTTTTACCAATATAAGCTAATTTCCCTATATCTGTTTTATAAGGCCCCATCATTGTTGGGTCAAAGACAAAATTACCTGTATATACAATTGCGCCATCTTTAGTATTTAAAACATATCCAACAGCATCTGGTACTGAATGGGTTAAGCTAATTGGGAAAATACTATTTTCACCAAACTTAATTTTAGTATGTGGCATAATTTTAATTAAATTTTTATCATCAACATTATATTCAACAAATTCATCTTTTAATGTTGCTAATGTAAATTCCGTTCCATATATTTTAATATTTGGTAAATCATCTAATATATCTAGAATAGCGCCCATTTGTTGATCATGACCATGGGTTATAAATATTCCCACAATTCGATCAGCATTTTCTTTAAGATAATCATAATTAGGAATAATATAATCAATTCCTAACATTTTATCATCAGCATACTTTAATCCCGCATCAAACACAAAAATATCATTATCAACTTCAATAATATACATATTTTTTCCGATATCATTTAGTCCACCTAGACTAAAAATTTTTATTTTACTCATTTTTCTCCTTTCATTGATTTAAAAAAGCCTAAACAATTATAACATAAATATAATATTTTGACTAGTATTAGTTTTTAATTTATAGTCACAATACCATTATCTTTATCAATAGTATTGATGTTATATAAAAATAAGACATCTTTAATACTTTTATTTTCTTTAATATAATCGATAATACTTAATTTATAAAATCTTGGGTCAATCACATGAACTTTTTTAAAATGATTAACTAAGAAAGGAATAAAATTATTAGCATAACTATCTTTAATAATAGCAATTTCTGTCTTAGTTTTAATGTTTTCATTAGTTATAACTATTAATGGATGATTATTATCTAAAAAAACAGCGTATTTATCTTTTTTATCTAAATAACTCATTTCATATAAAGTATCAGTTTCTTTTTTATGATAAACATAATTTACATGATATTTATATTTATCATATAAAAATAAATGGATTCTATCCGATTCACGACTATAATCATTACTTTTAGAGTATAAGGTACCATTAAAATCATTTGCTACTTCAGTAATATTAAAGTCAGTAATAGGAATTGTTTTTATCAAATTATTCTTTGCATATTCCAAATAAGAATAATAAGCTCCATACGTTGTCCAATGATGATCTAAGTAATAAAACATTTGATAATTTTTATTGTTTTCTTTTAACGTTTTCGATACATCAATGGTATTAAAATTAATATTACTATAAATATAATCGATTGTATCTAATTGGACATATGGTTCAACATAATTAGGTAATTTATCAGCATTTATTGTAATACTAGTTGGTACTAACATTAAACTCATATTAGTATAATTCAATGCTTGATAAAAATTATTTAATGATTCAATAATTTTATCATTATTTAGCGGTTTATCATACTTTTCAATCAAATAATTATCTTTACCTAAATAAACACCATTTATGTCTTTTTTTCCCATTAATTTTTCATAACTAGTTTTAATACTCATAAAATTATTTCTAGCATAAAAGTGATCAGATAAATAGTTTTGTAGTTTTGTAGTATATTCACCCTTCTTTATGTTATTAAATGTTAGTTTAGGAAGAGGTTGAAAATATCTGTTTTCATTTTCTGAAAATTTTAACTTATCACTAAAAATAAATAAACAAGTAAATAATATTATGAATAAACTTAATGTTATTACGATTATTTTATTATATATATTTCTCATCATATCACCTAAAATCTAAAATATAAAAAGGGATTATATGTATCAGCTACTAAATAAGAAGTAGTAATAATCAATAATAATAGATACATCATAATTCTTATAATAAATATTATTAATTCTGTTTTTTCATCTTTAATCGTTAATAATTTATCTTTAATAATGTGGTATGTTGGCATTGAAAGAATAATTGCAATAACGATAATTATAAAATAATTACTAAAGTAATATATAAAGCTACTATCGATAAAAGGATTGTTACCAATACCAAACAAAATATTAGTGTAATTACCTAGTAACGTCATATCATCAAAAGCAAATATTAACCAACCGATCATAACTAATAATAAAGTATAAGTATGTTTTAACCATTTAGGAAATTTATCAATATATTCTTTTAAAATAAATTTTTCTAATAATAAGATTACTCCATAATATATTCCCCAAATAACAAAATTCCATGCAGCACCATGCCAAATACCTGTTAATGCCCAAACAATAAAAATATTTCTTATATTAATAATCTTTTTAACACGACTTCCACCTAAAGGAATATAAACATAATCTTTAAACCAAGTCGATAATGAAATATGCCATCTACGCCAGAAATCAGTAATACTAGTGGCTATATAAGGATAATTAAAGTTTTCTAAGTAATTAAACCCTAACATTTTTCCCATTCCAATAGCCATATCACTGTAACCGCTAAAGTCATAGTAAATTTGGAAGGAGAATGCTAGTAATCCTAACCATGCTGTCATAACTGATAATTCACCAGTAGTGCTTGTACTAATAACGGTCCATAAATAGCCAATGTTATTAGCAATTAACACTTTCTTAAATAAGCCATGCATAAATCTTAATAGTCCTGTTGTAAAACCATTAAAATCAACTACTCTTTCGTGTAATTCTTCACTAATAGTTTCATAACGAACAATTGGTCCCGCAATTAATTGAGGAAACATTGAAATGTAAGTTAAATAAGTAAAATAGTTTTTTTCAGGCTTTACATTTTTACGATATACATCAATACTATAACTCATCGTTTGGAAAGTATAAAAACTTATTCCAATTGGTAATCCAATATTTAATAATGGAATAGAAACATTAAATAAACTATTAATTACTTCAATTAAAAAATCACTATATTTAAAGAATCCTAATAAACTTATATTGATAGCTAAAGCAATAATTAAATATAATTTTTTATTTCTAAAATTCTTTTTTTCAAATAATCTCCCATTCATATAATCAACAAAAGTTGAAAACAACATTAATAGTATATATACTGGTTCACCCCAAGCATAAAAGATTAAACTAAAAATAAGTAAAATCTTATTTTTATACTTAAATGGTAAAATGTAATATAGAAATAAAAAAAGTGGGAAAAAGAAAAAAAGGAAAGGGATACTACTAAATACCATATATTCCCCTCCTATTCACTCTTGGTAATTGTTTCTAAAGCTAAATCATTATCATTAGAAATAATATATATTAAGTAGTCACTATATTCGTCTTCTAATCGGTTTTGAACAAGTATTTCTTGGTCTGGAGCATATCCCATCATCCAAGATTGATCATATTTTTCTAAAAAATCTTCGATAGCTGCCTTCGCTTCATTCTTTTCACCTTTTTTTGGTAAGAAAATAGCATACATACTAGCGGTAGTTGTCGATGCTGATATATTAATAGCATATTCTTCTATATTACTAGAATCAAAGCCATACTTATCTTCTAAATATGAAATTTCTACTTGTTCACCTTTAAACATTAAATTACCTT
Organism: Caryophanales bacterium UBA5364; assembly: GCA_002410935.1. Taxonomy (GTDB): domain Bacteria; phylum Bacillota_I; class Bacilli_A; order RF39; family UBA660; genus UBA5364. Next base: position 41,569 of record DHPM01000005.1, on the reverse strand, counting down.
CAAAAGTAAGTCCATCTAAATCTGATGAAACCTTTTTTAAATCTAATTTTGCGTTATTACAGCCACTTAATAATAAGATTGCCATAATCATTAATAATATTCTTTTCATATAAGCTCCTTTGTTAATTATTGTTATTTAAATATTCTTCTAAATCTGACTTTATTTTATATATCTCTTTTGGACTCATAAATATAATGACAGCGTTTTTATGGTTAAACAACTTAGATGAAGTGTCATCGTCAATTGCTTCGCCATTTTCTAAGTCTTTTAAGATTAATTCTTTAGTTACCTCCGGATAGTCTTCTTGCTTTTCACGAGCCGGGAAAACATCTAAGATATATGATTTATCAGCTAAATTTAAAACTTCAGTAAGATCTTCAGAAAATTGTTTTGTACGACTAAAAGTATGTGGTTGGAAAACAGCAACAATCTCTTTATCAGGATATTTTTGTTTTGCTGCTTTAATTGTTACTTTTACTTCTGATGGATGGTGAGCATAATCATCAATAATAACATTATCACCAATTACTAATTCATTAAAACGTCGACTTGCACCACCAAATGTTTTCATATTTTTTTGTACATCCTTAGCATTTAATCGTTCGTAATAACAAACCCCAATAACAGCTAATGAATTTAAAAGCATATGCTTTCCATAGAATGGTAAATCAAAGTATCCGTAGTAATTATCTTCAACAAATACATCGAAATTTATTCCCGTACTTGTATATTCAACATTCTTAGCAATAATATCATTGTCAGCATCAAGCCCATAGAAGAAGATTGGTGTATTAACTTCTAATGAATGAGTATAAGGGTCATCACCACACGCAATAACCATTTTAGATGCATTATTAGCATATTCTTGATACGCATCAACAACATCAGCAATATCTTTATAGTAGTCAACATGATCTAAATCAATATTAGTAATAATTGCATACTCTGGTTCATAAACTAAGAAATTTCGTTTATATTCACAAGCTTCTAAAACAAACTTTTTGTTTTCTTTACTTGCTGAACCAGTACCATCACCAATTAAGTAATTACAACCTACTAAGTTATTTAAAGTATGAGCCATTAATGAACTAGTTGTTGTTTTACCATGACAACCAGCAACAGTAATACTATCAAACATATTAGCTAATTTACCTAACATTTGATTATATTCATATATTTTTAAATTTTTAGCAACAGCTTTTTGTACTTGAGGATGTTCCATCTTAATGGCTGTACTTCTTATAACAATCGTATCTGAATCGATTTCATCATTATCCTCGGTATATATTTTAATACCTTTTTCGATTAATTTATCTTCGGTAAATTGATGACTTTTTTCATCATCATAACCTACTACTTTATAACCCAAATCGTTTAAAATAAGTGCTAGAGCACTTAAACCAGCGCCTTTTATTCCTATTAAATAATATTTCATAATTAACCTTCTCTCTACTATATTATACCATTAACCCAACAGATTGATTATAAAAGGTCCTAAAATTAATATTAAAATTAACGGTACTACAAAGACAACAGATATAATACTAATTTTATTTGGTATCTTATTTATTTGACTTTTTATCTCTAATATTTGTTTTTCTCTTAAAAACTCAATTTGATTATACATTGTATCTAATATACTATTCCCAAAAATATTAGTTTGAGTAATATTAAGAATAATATTATTAACCGTTTCTGATGGAATTCTTTTTTTCATTGATTCTAAAGCTTCATTTAATGATTTACCAAATTTAATTTCTAATAAAGTTTTCTTAAATTCTTCAGATAATTCATTTTTTACATTCAACACCGTTATTTCTAAAGAATTTTCTAAATTACGACCACCTTCTAATGTAAGTGTTAGAATTTCAAAAAAATATAAAGCTTCATGATCTAATTTTTGAATTCTTCTTTTTAATGGTAAACCGATTAAAAAGTAATAAAATAAATAATAGTAAATAACTGATATAAGTGGTGCAAAGACATATCCAAGTCCAGTTGTATACAAAACAATCACGAATACAATAATTGTTGTAATTAACCTATAATTCATGAAATCATCGGTCTTTAATTTAGTATCACCAAGTAAAGCTATTTTAGCATCTATTTTACGGAACTCTTTATCACGATAGATTTTTCTAATAATACTATTTTCTGATTTTGCAGCCACTTTATCACATCCTTACTTTCATAATTTTTCTAACAAAGATAATATAAGTAATATAATATATAATCATAAATGTTAATAAAATTAAACCAATTGGTGTTGTGAAGAATGGTACAAAATAAGTTGGATTAATAATGCTTACAAATAGTACAAATAAAATTGGTACTAAAAATAAGACATAAACAATTAATTTAGAAGAACCAGTTAATGAAGCTAATTCAATCTTTAACTTTTTCTTATTAAATAATGATTTTTCAATTGAAGAGAAAACATTAATAATGTTACCACCAGTTCTATTTAAAATAGATAGTGATGCCGTTAAATAAGATACTTCTTCTAATTTTATTCTATCAGCAAAACGATTAAAGACAATATCAATTTCTAGTCCAAAAGACAACTCTAAATACATCTTTTTAAACTCTTCAGCAATTGCTCCATCTAGTTCTATTGAAACTAATTCAATTGCTTGAATAATACTACGACCTGATTTAAAGGCATTATTCATAACAATAATAGCTTGTAACAAATCATTTTCTATCTTATCACGATATAGACGATATTTAATCATATATAAAATATCTGGTAAAAAGAATCCAACCAATAATGGGAAAACTATTTCATATAGATGTAATACTTGATATTGAATCGTTTTAGAAAAGATTGCAATAAGTAAGAAAATAAAAGAAATAATTATTTTACTAGCTACAAAATCATAACCTGTTTTATGACCAGTATCATTTATAAGTACATATTTATCATATTTTTTACTATATTTTGTCATAAAAACTGATTTTTTAAGAACACTAGTTATTTTATTAATTATTTTATAATAAAAATTAGCGATGCTATCTAATAAAGATAAACTGTTATCACGTAGTGCATTAACACTAAATTGACTAATTCTTCTATCTAATTCAAGTCCACGACGATATTTAATAATTAAGAAAACAATACTAAGTAAAACAATAATAATGCTTATTTGAATATAGAGCAATGTCGCTGCATAACTATCTACAACATTTAAATTAACCGTTTTAGTTGTTGTATTACCTGCTTCGTCACTAACAGTATAAATTAATTTTTTAATACCAACTTCATTAAGATCTAGTTCATCATAATTAGTTGTAACTTTATTTTTTAAATCTCCATCAATATTATCAGTAGCAATTAAGTCAGCATATAAGTCAAGGGTTGAACCCTTTTCTACTTCTAATAATTGAGTATCAACTTCAATAACAGGAGGAATTTTATCAATATTATATTTATCAGTCGTATAAGTTTCACGATAACCATAGATATCATGAGTAATAATCTCAATATGATATGTTCCTGTTTCATCTAAAATAATATTACTTTTATTATTATTACTGATGATTTGTTCATCAATCTTAATATTATCTTTATAAATAATATATCGATAATTTGTTATGGAAGAATCAGGAGTATAAACAACAATAATATCTTGGTTAGTAATATCCTCACCATTAATATTTAAACCTGGAATATAATTCTCTTCCATATTTTCACCTCTATTCAAAAATGTCTTCTAGTTCATCAGCCCCGTGAACTTTAATTCGGCTGTATACTTTAGGAATAGTTTTATTAACGACGAATTCACCAGTAACATCACCATTTTCTAAAATACCTGTTTGTTTAAAACCAAAGATTTGCCTAATTTCAATATTATCTTTATCAAATCCAATAACTTCACTGATATCAGTTATTTTTCTACGTCCATCTGCTAATCTTTCAACTTGAATAACAATATCAATAGCATTTTCAATATATTCTCTAATAGCTCTAATCGGTATTTCCATACCAGCCATTAAAATCATTGTCTCTAGGCGATTTAAACCATCGATTGGAGAGTTAGCATGCATCGTTGTTAAACTCCCTGTATGACCGGTATTCATTGATTGAAGCATATCAAAAGCTTCTTTACCACGAACTTCACCAACAATAATACGGTCGGGTCTCATACGAAGTGAATTAATAACTAAATCACGGATTGTTACTTCCCCTTCACCTTCGTAGTTAACAAGTCTTGTTTCTAATGAAATAACATGGCTTTGCTTTAATCTTAATTCAGCAGCATCTTCAATGGTAATAATTCTTTCATCATTACCAATAAAAGATGATAATACATTTAATAATGTTGTTTTACCACTACCGGTACCACCAACAATAACAATATTTAATTTAGCTTTAACGCATGCTTCTAAAAATCTAGCCATATCAGAAGTTAAGGTCCCAAACCTTAGGAAGTCATCAATATTAGCTAATTCTTCCTTAAACTTACGAATAGTTAGAATTGGTCCTTTAAGTGATAATGGTGGGATGATCGCATTTAATCTTGAACCATCACTAAGACGAGCATCAACCATTGGATTAGCTGTATCAATTGTTCTACCAAATGGTTGAATCATTCTTTGAATAGTTCTAACGATATGACTATCATTAATAAATGAAATACTATTATCTTTAATAACTTTACCATCTAATTCAATATAAACTTCATTCGGCCCATTAACCATAATTTCTGTTATATTAGTATCATCTAATAATTCAGTAATAGGTCCACTACCATTTACTTCATTATCAATTAAGTTATTAATATAACTTCTTTCAATATCAGATAAATCATAACCTTCTAGAGTTCTATCAATTTCTTCTTGAATAAATTCATTTAATGTTTCTTTCGTATCTAAATTGTTATCAATTAAATTTTGAATGATTTTATTTCGTAGTTCTTCCAATAATACCTTATTAGGAAAAGCATCATAATCAATAACATTTTCCATTCTTGGCTTTTCTACTTTAATATTAAATTCATCAACAAATTTTCTATCTGCCATTTTATCACCTAATTCTTTTTTTCTTTTATAAGGTTATTTGCAATCAATTCTAAATTCTTAATACTTTTCTTGCGAGAAGATCGTACCTTTGGATTTAAGGTTAAAATTTCACCATCAAGAACATATTTATCAATATTCTTAATATAGAAATTATTTGGTATTGTATAATCAACATTATCTTTAATAATATTCTTAATATCATATTTACTAAAATAATTTCTTTGAATATCTTTAGCTTCATTTAAAATAATTTTATAATTATTATTTTTCATATTTTTATAAATAGCAACCATCGATTTCATATTCTTTAAATCAATTGGATCATTAGTTATAACATATAAAATCTCATCACATTGATCAAATGCTACTAAATTGATTTCTGATAAAAAATAATTAGTATCTAATAAAATAATATCATATTTCATACTAGCCTTAGATAAAATGATATGAAGAAATTTACTATTAATATGATTTGCATTTCTAGGATCTTTAGGTGCTGGTAAAACATCAATGAAATCATTATATTTGGTAACATAATTTTCAATATAATCAAATCTTGTATTTTGTAAATCATCAATTAATTTAAATAAGTCATTTTTATATTTTAAATTTAATGAAGCTGCAACTGCACTTCCATATAAATCTAAATCAAAAATTAATACTTTCTTTTTTTGTAACGAAAAAATACCTGCTAAATTTAAAACGGTTGTTGTTTTTCCTGTTCCACCTTTAACGGAAGTAACCGCAAATATTTTAGCTTTCTTAATTGCCATAAGCCACCCCTATTCCTTCTTTATAACTATTTCATCATTATTCATGTACCCTCGATAATTAGATTCTATATCGTAATTATATTTATTAAAAATAATCGAGAAAGTACCTTCTTGCTTTTTATTTAATCTAATCTTAATAATTTCGTTTTCAATATTGATATCTAAATAATTAATATCTTCAATATTGTCATAAATGATGTGTCCTAAATCATATTTTAATATTTCTTCATCTAATTCTAAATGCTTAACTCCATATTTTATTGTATCTTTAACAACATTATCGATATTTCTCTTTTCCATAAAGACAATACCCAAATCAATGAAAATGGCCGCTAACATAAAGAAAACAGGTATTAAAATAATAAATACAACTAAGACTTGCCCCTTTTCTTTATTCATTGTAAATCACTCTATCAACATTTACTATATAAGGATTATCAAAAATTAAATTAGCACCTGGAGTTACAATATCAACTTTTTTAGATAAAGTAATAACTGTTTTTTCTCCATTTATCTCATAGTCAAAGGTAATATGTTTAGAACTTGTATAATTACTTATTTCCGTTATCTTGTCCTGCCTATATAATTCTACAACATAATCTAAATCATTTTCTAAATGATATTTCTTATATATAACATTACTAAAATCTAATATACTTAACAAGAACATAACAAAAACAGGTAATACTAATATAAATTCAACTAACGCTTGACCTTTTTTATTCATCTTTATCACATCCTAGTTACTATATAAAATTATATCATATTTTTGAATATATTAACATAAAAAATCAAAAAAAAAGATATTACTATCTTATTTATCAACACACTTACCTTCTCCAGGATTAGCCCCTTCAACATAAACCTTATCTAATATCGTACATGAAGATTTTGTCATCGAATCTTGCAAATATCCACCAAGTAGTTTAACAATACTAACAACAACAATACTAATTACAGCAATAATTAATAAATACTCCACTAATGCTTGACCTTTATTATTCATGAACATCTCAACCTCCATATAATATACCTATAGTTTATACTTTTTTTCGTAATTTGTCAAACTTTTTTGAATATGATATATTATTACTGGTGGTAGTATGATATTGAATGTTAATGATAAAAAAATAAATATCAAAGAATATAAAACCTTTATCGAACGTTTTAAAGGATTAATGTTTATTAGAAAACCAATTGATTATGGCATTTGTTTTAAAAAATGTAATGCAATCCATACTTTTTTTATGTTTCAATCGATTGATATTATTATGACTGATAAGGAAAATAATATTATTCATATTTATCGTAAACTTAAACCATTTAGAATTATTTTACCAAAGAAAAATGTTTATTATACTTATGAATTACCAAAAGATGTAACTAAATATTTTATGGTAAAAAATAAACTTATATTAAAATAAAAAAAGTAACAAATTGTTACTTTTTATTTTGCATTAATTCTTTAATACGAGCTTGTGCAGCTGCTAATCTAGCAATAGGAACACGATATGGTGAACATGATACATAATCTAGTCCAACATGATGAAAGAATTCAACACTTGATGGTTCGCCACCATGTTCCCCACAAATTCCTAAATGAATATCAGGACGTGCTTCACGGCCTTTTTGAACAGCCATTTCAACTAATTTACCGACACCTTGTTGATCTAATTTTTCAAATGGATCGTTTTCAAAAATACCCTTTTTATAATAATCCTCTAAGAATTTAGAAGCATCATCTCTAGAAAAACCATAAGTCATTTGAGTTAAATCATTAGTTCCAAAACTAAAGAATTCTGCTGATTCAGCAATTTCATCAGCTAATAAAACAGCTCTTGGAACTTCAATCATTGTTCCTACTAAATATTCAATATTCATATTTGAGCCCTTAATAATTTCATCAGCTGTTTCAACAACTATGTTTTTAATATATTCTAATTCTTTAACGTCACCAACTAGTGGAATCATAATTTCCGGTTTAACCTTTAATCCAGTTACATTAACATTGATAGCCGCTTCAATAACAGCTCTCGTTTGCATTCTAGCTATTTCAGGATATGTAATACTTAGACGACATCCACGATGTCCCATCATTGGATTAAATTCTTTAGCATCATCAATTCTTTTCTTTAAAGCATTAAAAGTAATACCTAAAGCTTCTGCTAACTCTTGAATTTCATCATCAGTATGAGGTAAGAATTCATGAAGTGGTGGGTCTAAAAAACGAATTGTTACTGGTAATTCTTTCATCGTTTTAAATAATTCTTCAAAATCCCCGCGTTGCATTGGTAATAACTTATCTAATGCAACTTCCCTTTCTTCAACAATTTCTGCTGTAATCATTTGACGCATAGCGAAGATTCTATCTTCTTGGAAAAACATGTGTTCAGTACGACATAATCCAATTCCTTCTGCACCAAATTTTACAGCTTGAAGTGCATCTTTTGGAGTATCAGCATTGGCTCTAACTCCTAGTGTTCTAACTTCATCAACCATATTCATAAATGTCTCAAAGTCACCACTAATTGTAGGTGGAACTGTTTTAACTTGTTCCCCATAAACCTTGCCAGTAGAACCATCTAATGATAGATAATCTCCTTCACGGTAAACTGTTCCATCTTTAGATGTTAGCGTTTTAGCAGTTTCATTGATTACTAATTCACCACAACCAGATACACAACATCTACCCATACCACGAGCAACAACCGCTGCATGAGAAGTCATTCCTCCACGAATAGTTAAAATACCCTCAGCATCATTCATCCCTTGAATATCTTCTGGAGATGTTTCAAGTCTAACTAAAATAGGTTTTTCACCTTGAACTACAGCATTAGATACGTCAAGTGCATTAAAGTAAATTTTTCCAGTAGCGGCACCAGGTGATGCAGCTAATCCAGAAGCGATTTCTTTAGCATTTTTTAAGGCTTCAGTATCAAATGCTGGATGTAATAATTGATCTAATTGTTTTGGGTCAACTTTTAATAAAGCTTCTTCTTTAGTAATCATTCCTTCATTTAATAAGTCGACAGCAATCTTTAAAGCAGAAGCTGCTGTTCTTTTACCATTACGTGTTTGAAGCATAAACAATTTACCATCTTCAATTGTAAATTCCATATCTTGCATATCTTTATAATGATGTTCTAATTTTTTAGCAATATCAACAAATTGTTTATATATATCTGGCATAATATTTTCTAAAGTAGAAATTGGTTGAGGAGTACGAATACCTGCAACAACATCTTCTCCTTGAGCATTAATTAAATATTCACCATATAGTTTATTTTCTCCAGTAGCTGGGTTTCTTGTGAAGGCAACACCAGTACCACAATTATCACCACGATTACCATAAACCATTTCTTGAATATTAACAGCAGTTCCCCAAGAACTTGGAATATCATTCATTCTGCGATAAATAATAGCTCTTTCATTATTCCATGATCTAAATACAGCAGTAACCGCTTCAATTAATTGTTCTTTAGGTTCTTGTGGGAATTCTTCACCACTTAATTCTTTATATATATCTTTAAACTTCATTGTAATTTCATACATATCATCAGCTGTTAAATCGGTATCATCATGAATACCTTTAGATTCTTTAAACTTATCTAAAATTCTTTCAAAAGATGCTTTATCATAACCTTTTACAACATCAGCAAACATTTGAATAAAACGACGATAAGAATCATAAACAAATCTTGGATTATTGGTTGCTTCACAAAAACCTTTTGCTACTTCATCATTTAATCCCAAGTTTAAAACCGTATCCATCATTCCTGGCATACTAGCTCTTGAACCACTACGCACTGATACTAATAATGGATTATTTGCATCTCCCATTGTTTTACCAGTAGATTGTTCTAATTCGGTAATTTTCTCAAATATTTGATTAGTTACTTCTTCACTAATAACTTTACCTTCTTCATAGTACTTGTTACAAGCTTCAGTTGTAATAGTAAATCCACTTGGAACAGGCATACCAATACTAGTCATTTCGGCTAGATTTGCACCCTTACCACCAAGTAGTTCTTTCATATCCTTGTTACCTTCTGTGAAGGCATAAACAAATTTAGTCATATCCTCTTCTCTCCTCTATCACACATTTATTATTATACCAAATAATTTATTTTTTAAAAAGTAAATTAATAATATATACATTAGTTAACACTTTTATTATTTACCTTTTCTAAATAGCATTTACCACATAAAGATTCATAAGTAACATCGCCTACTTCATCGATTGATACTTGTTCTCCCTCACTAACAAATTCACCATTAACTTTTCTAGCGTTTAACTTTGCCCTTTTACCACAGCGACAAATGGTAATTAATTCTTCTAATTCATCTGCTAATTCTAATAAGCGAATACTTCCTGGAAATCCAATTGTTCTAAAATCACTTCTAAGTCCATAACAAATAACTGGTATATCATATATCTTACTAATTTTATATAAATCAAATACTTGATCTGGATTTAAAAATTGTGCTTCATCAACTAAAATACAAGCAATATTATCTTTTTTAAATTGTTCTCCCTTACTAAATATTTCATCTTCATTGTTTAATAAAATATCAACTTTTCTTTTTAAACCAATCCTAGAAACTAAGTACTCATTACCTTTTGTATCAATTACTGATTTGATAACAATAACTTTTTGATTTCTTTCTTCATAATTGTATGCTACCTGCATTAATGAGGTGCTTTTTCCTGAATTCATTGCACCATAACGAAAATATAATTTAGCCATAACTTCCTACTTTCTAGCTCTTGGATGAGCACTTAAATATACTTTTCTTAAATGTTCATTTGAAACATGGGTATAAATACTCGTTGTTTTTAAATCAGAATGACCTAATAATTCTTGAACACTTTTTAAATCTGCTCCTTCATTCAACATATGAGTTGCAAAGGTATGTCTTAAAGTATGGGGACTAACATGATTTTTAATCCCACTTTTTTTAACTATTTTATTTATAATGTATTGAATCCCAGCAACCGTTAATTTATCTCCTCGATTATTCAATACAAGATAATTACTCTGTTTTGTATTTAATTTTGAACGACTATTATCAATATACATATCCATTAATTCTCTACATTGCCTACCATATATAACATATCGTTCACGATTACCTTTACCAAGTATTTTAATTTGACCACTATAAAAGTCAATATCTTTTATCTTAATATTAACCAATTCACTAACACGAATCCCTGTTGCATATAATAACTCTAAAATTAAAGCATCTCTTAATCCTAGTGGTGTATTAGTATCTGGAACTGTAAGTAATGTTTCTAGTTCTTCATAATATAAAAAATTAGGTAATGATTTTTCTAACTTAGGATTAGATATTAAAGTCATTGGATTATTTTTTATAATATCTTCTTTAACTAAAAACTTATAAAAACTTCGCAAGGAACTAATAATCCTGCAGATTGTTCTGTTAGCGTATTTCTTATTATATAATTCCATTAAATATAATCTAACCATTTTATAATCAACATCATTAATACTAACCTTTTTATTGTTTAAAAAAGCAATAAATGACTCTAGGTCACGTTGATAATTATTAATGGTATATGATGAATAATGTTTTTCATAGGTCAAATAATCAATAAACTTTTGAATATCCTTATTCATACTATCACCATTATAATTTTAACATAAAAAAAAGTAAAAGCATATTGCTTTTACTTTTTAATATCAAAAATAGTTAATTGTCTAAAATCATCGTTTTTCTTTTTAGATTTTTTTAGAAGTTTTATTTTTGGTTGTTCCCTCTCAACCTTTTCTTTATATTCATTATCTAAATGATCTAAATATTCTTGATATTCAACTTCTTCTTCATAAGAAGAATATGGATTCATTTTATGTTCGACATAAGCTTCCGGATATTTTTCTTGTAACTCTTTTTGTACCAATAATTCTTTTCTAAGTTCTTCTAATTCTTGAAGTTCTTTTTGTCTTGTTTCTTTTATTTTATCTTGTTCTAACATATAATCGTTTTTTAATTTATCAAGTACTAATAACTCTGAATAAGATAATTTCTCTTTTATTTTATGTTTAGAGAAGTCAGAAGATGTAAAAACATATTCCTCAAAACATTCTTTCAATTCAGCCCTAATTGTCTTTAAATTAATAACATTAGAATAATACTCACCATCATTTAATAATAAAGTTATTTCTTCTAGTTTTAGATTATACTCATATAACGCCATGTACATATCTCTAAACTTTTTATAAGAAGACATGTGTTCCTTAATTTTAGATAGTACAAAGTCATCATATTTACCATTTTTCACTCTCTCATCGATGTATTCTTTTAATTTTGATTTATTATCTAAAATATACATATCATTTTCTTTCTTATTTTTTAAATAAAGATAAAAACTATTATTATCTAAAGTTCTTAAAAATTCCATTAGAAATTTACTATATTGAGTACCATTTGTATTTATTTTATAGTCAGACCTTTTAGCAATTTCTCTTAGTTGTTGATGGTCACTAAAAGCAACTTGAAGTTTTTGTAATTTCTTATCGTAACGATAATTAATATAAGATGTTCTATATCCGTTAACTGTTATATTTTTACTTCTCAAGTCTTCAATCATTTCTTGAGGTGAACTAAATTTAGTCGTGTAAAGATCAACTGATGCTAAATCAGCTTTAAATCCTTTACCTATCTTTTCATTTTTTGCATTAAAAATATCTAAAGGAATCGAACGCCTTTTTTCGTTTTCTTCTACTACTAATGAATATCTACCTGCGAATGCCATAAATACCACCTCATTATTAATATATTATATATGTTTTCCTTATTTTGTCAAATTTAGTATATATCTTTATTTAACAAAAAAACTCTAATAATAGAGTTTATTTTGTTTTTGTTATTGACATATCAAAGTTACGTAGTTCATAAATTCCTAAACCATTTTTAGTACTTGCATTTTTATCTGATGTAAAGAAAACACTCACCAAACGACTTTTTTTAGGTTTTAATAATAAGTTTAATGTTGGTGCATAACCTACTCCTATGCTTCTATCAGCGTAAAAAATATTAGTTGGATTAGGAAACTGAATAACTGAAAAATCTATAATTCGGTTAGATACTACAACTAATGGTTCAATATATCCATTAGTAACAGCGTCATTGATTCCTGAAACATAACCATCTGCAAACTTTAATTTAAAATTAGATATTTCTATACTACCTGTATTAGCAAATTGCATTACAAATTTATACCAATTATAATAATTATCAGGTTTATTATCTATGATATATTCATTTTCTCCTAAATATATTAGTTTATACTGATTACCAGTTTCATTATTGTTTAAAACCTTTATATCATCATCATTAAATGATTTTAAACACTCACCATAAATATAATTACTTAAATTATTTTCATAAGTTGGATTATAGTTGCTACACCAATTTTCAAAATCAATAGTCGGATTATTTGATGTGTAAATATTATCATATTTATTTTTTAAAGATGTTCCATATGAAGGAATAATATCCTTTAATTTATCTATTATTATGACTGGCTCTTGAAATGTTTTTATTAAATTCATATTATTATCGTAACTTACTAACATAGCATCACTATGTCCTTTGTTAAAATTTCTTAAATAAATATCAGAAGAATGAGTACTACCTACTACAACAAAATTACCATTGGAATTTTTAATTATCGAATTAAAACTATCACTATTATTTCCACCAAATATTTTGGATGTTATTATGTTTCCATTACTTGAATTATATTTTAAAATAATAGCATTTTTATATCCACCTTTAGATATTACAACATCTTTCATATCAATGTCTTCTGATTTACTATAACCAACTACCATAACTTCATCATCATTATTTTTGATGATCTTGTTAAACATCTCTACATCACTACCACAATAACTATTTTTCCATAAAATATTAGATAATGTTTTATCATACTTAACTATTATTGCATCTTCTATTGCATTATTAGCCTTGCTTAAATTTAGCATATCTCCGTCAACTGAACGACTATTACCTACTGCAATATATCCATCATTGACTTCGATAACATCATAGAAAACATCCGTATTACTACCTCGAAAAGAGCTTTTATATTGTAGATTACCTAAACTATCATATTTTAAGATGATTGCTGTAGTATTTCTAACTTCTGTCCATCCAATACCTTCCATATCATAATTATTAGAACTAGAGTTACCTACTATTATATATCCTCCATCAGTCGTTTTCTTTAATGAATATAAATTTTCGAAGTAAGAACCTCCAAATAATTGTCTCCATATTAGATTAAACTGATTATCAAATTTAATAACTATTCCTAATGATGCATATCCTGGATGTGTTATACCACTAATATCACCATCTTTTACTCTAGCATTAACACTACCAGTTATAACATAATTATTTCCATCTTTTACAATAGCTCGAAAAGCCTCAACTCCATCCAAGCCACTTCCTCCATAAGTTCTTTTATATAAAACATTTCCATTAATATCAAATTTAACAATTAAAGCATCAGTGTCTCCACCATTGAAACTATCAATATCACCATCATTAGAAGAAGTACTACCAACGGCAATAAAACCATCAGTGTCCTCTATAACACTATAAAAATAATCACTACTACTACCACCGAAGGTTTGACTCCACTTAACTGTTCCATCAGAACTAAATTTTACAATGATAGCATCATATTTTCCTTTACCAACATTTCCATATTTAGTTATAATCTCAGAATTACTTTCACCTACAGCAATATATCCACCATCACTTGTTTGCTTTACTTCATTAAATACATCTAGATACTTTCCACCATAACTTACATAATGACTAGAGAATGTACTTGCTCCTTGTAGACAATCGACATAAGCATTGTATTCATAGTTATCAGTTGTTTTCTCTATTTCAACGTATCCAACACATCTATTTTCTGGTTCTAATGGTAGTCTTAATTCATCAACTAAACCTTTACCCATTAGTGTCTCTAAATCAATAGTTACCGTTTCTCCAACAGTAGTTGGAAGTGTAATATCTTCTCTCTTACTTGCTCTCACCATTTCTTTTTGATACCAATCAAAAAATTGGTTATCATAAAGTTGTAATGAATAATCCACTTTTCGACCTTTTCTGTAAAGTAAGACTTTTGTATCATCATTAATACTAGTACTATCTAAAGTATTAACTAGATTATTCTTTAAAAACTTTTTACTTTTTAACGTACCGATAGTAACATAACTAATATCACCATTCCATACTAAATCATCAGCATTCTTTGCATGATATAATTCAGCTGCCCTTTCAATGTTCTTCTTTGTCACTCCAAAAGCACCATATCTAGACTTATTAATTAAGTCTGTGATGATTGGTACTGAGATTATAGCTATGATTGCTAATATAACAATTACGGCTAATAATTCAATTAATGTAAATCCCTTTTTGTTCATCTTATCACCCTACATTTATCATAACATTTTAGAAAAAAATTGTAAATAAAAGACCCTAATATTAATATTAGAATCTTTTTTATTATTATTCTGTTTTGGTTATTGACATATCAAAGTTACGAAGTTCAGATATATGAAAACCATCATGAGCATTGACAACATTATGTGAAGAAGTAAATATTACTGATGTAACTGTTGATTTTTTTGGTTTAAAGACAATAAATAAAGCAGGATATGCTCCAACACCAGTTGTCCCTCCCGTTTGAAGGATATTAAGTGGAGTTGGAAAATAATGACTAATACTATTGTTAGATACTACCACTAAGGGTTCAACATAACCATTACTAACAGCCTGATTAATACTACCTACATATCCATCTTCAAATTTTAATTTTAGATTTGATATTTCGATAATACCCGTCGATGTCCCAAAACCTAAGTATAATCGATGCCAACTATTACTTTTGTCAGGTCTTTTTAAAAATGCATATTCATGTTCACCTGCAACAAGATACATATTATTATTAACGTTTTCTACTTTATTTAATAATTTCATATCATCAGTATTAAATGGATATAGACAACCACCATACTTATAGTTTACGTTTGCTTCATAAACATCACTAGAATAACACCAACCATTTAAATTAGTGCTAGGGTTGTTTGATGTATAGATAGCATCATATTTAGGACTAATACTAGTTCCATAATTAGGTATAATCATTTTTAATTTATCAATGAGAACAACTGGTTCTTTGAAACTTTTAATTAAATTAAAAGTAGTATCATAATTGACTAAAATGGCATCGCTATGTCCTTTGTTAAAGTTTTTCAAATTGATATCACTAGAGAATGTATTCCCTGATATTACATACTCATTATCAGTTGTTTTAATAACTGAATAGAAGATATCGCTGTTACTACCACCAAAGATTTTTTTATCAATGATATTTCCGTTATTAGTATTATATCTAACGATAATGGCATCTTTATAACCACCTGATGTTCCATCAACCATATCCATATCACTAGATTTACTATATCCAACAACGACTACTTCATTATCATTAACTAAAGCAATATCCATAAATTCATCAACATCACTGCCACCAAAACTTTTTTTCCATAAAATATTGGTTAATGTTTTATCATATTTTACAATAATGGCATCCCTTAATCCATTTGATGCTTTACTTAGACCTTCCATATCATGAGTACTAGAACCACTTCCACCAACTACAATATAGCCATCACTTACTTCAACAACATCACGAAATATTTCACTACTATTACCACCAAAAGCGTCTTTTGATTCAATAACTCCATTTTCATTATAACTTACAATTACCGCTTCGGTAGAGTTATTAGGTCCATTATTCAAACCAGTCATATCATAATTATTTGAAGCACTGTTGCCTACTACTACTTGACCTAAACCATTCTTTTTGTTTATTGCGCCAAAATATTCATCATGATATGATCCTCCCCAAAATAGTCTACGTTCTTCTTCAAAAGCAAATGATAAATTTAAAATAATACTTGTTAGATTAGCACCTGGGGTAACCGCACCAACTAAATCACCATTTAAATTATTAGCATTAACAGAACCATAAATAGCATATCCTGTTGGGGTTAACAAAATATGACTGAAAAATTCCCAACTACCGCTAGAACCATAGACTCTTTTATATGTTTGATTACCATTCTTATCATATTTTACAATAACTCCGTCACCTTCACCACCACGGTATATTGAAGCAACATCACCATCGCTTGATTTAGTTTGACCAACAGCTACATAGCCATCGGGTGCTTCAACAACACTAGAAAATGTATCATATTTACTACCACCAAAGTTATGACTCCATTCAATATTACCATCATGGCTAAACTTAACAATAATGGCATCCTCGTTTCCTTTAGATACATTTCCATAATATTCTTCTGAATTACTTTCACCAACGGCAATATAACCGCCATCGCTAGTTTCCTTTACATCTTTAAAAACATCGTTATATTTACCACCATAACTTACATAATGACTAGCGAAAGTACTTGCTCCTTGTAGACAATCGACATAAGCATTGTACTCATAGTTATCAGTTGTTTTTTCTATTTCAACGTAACCGACACATCTGCTATCTAGTTCTAATGGTAATCTTAGTTCATCAACTAAACCTTTACCCATTAAAGTTTCTAGGTCGACTGTTACAATTTCTCCGACATTAGTTGGAAGTGTAATATCTTCTGATTTACTTGCTTGTACCATTTGTCCTTGATACCAATCAAAAAATTGTTCATCATAAAGTTGTAGTGAATAATCTATTTTTCTTCCCTTACGATAAAGTAATACTTTGGTATCATCATTAATACTTGTACTATCTAAAGTATTAACAACATTATTTCTTAAAAACTTTTTACTTTTTAAAGTACCAATTGTAACATAAGCAATATTATTTTCCCAATATACATCATCAGCATTCTTTGCATAATAAAGTTCAGCTGCATGCTCAATATTCTTCTTGGTCACTCCAAAAGCACCATATCTAGACTTATTTATTAAATCAGTTATTATGGGTACTGAGATTATAGCAATAATTGCTAATACAACAATTACGGCTAATAATTCAATTAATGTAAATCCCTTTTTGTTCATATTATCACCCTACATTTATCATACCATTTTATAGATTCATTGTAAATAAAATAAAAGACCCTAATATTAATATTAGAATCTTTTTTATTATTATTCTGTTTTTGTTATTGACATATCAAAGTTACGAAGTTCAGTTACGTGCATACTGTATGTTCCAGCTGATTCTTTACTACTAGTAATTATTACACTTGATAGTTTTGATTTTTTAGGTTTAACAAGCACATATAGTGTTGGATAACTTCCAATTCCTGTTTTACCATTTTCATTTATTATATCAATAACAGTTGGCATTAAGAATGATGGTCTAGTAGTATTTGAAGATGAATAAACAATTACTAATGGTTCGATATAACCCTTATCGATAGCATCAGTTACATGTCCTATATATCCGTCTGCAAATTTTAATTTCATATTACTAAATTCGCCACTAGCATTCATTGAAAATATAAATTGATGCCAATTATAATTGTTGTCAGGATTTATAGAAAGTTTATATTCATGTTCTCCTTGAAGAATCGGTAAACCCGAACCTACTACTTTATCAACTAACCATTTTCTATCATCTTCATTAAATGACTTCAAACAATTACTATAATAATAATTACTAACATTTCCTATTAAATAAGGGTCTGATGAACTACACCAATTAATTAAATCAGTTGTTGGATCATTACTTGTATATATATGGTCATATTTTAAACTTATATCAGTTCCATACTTAGGTACAATTGTTTTTAATTTATCAATGATAACAACCGGTTCTTGAAATATTTTAACTAAATTTAAATTCTTATCATATGATACTAACATTGCATCTTGATGACCTTTATTAAAATTTTTTAAATCTATATCATTAGAATAACTACTTCCTGCTACTATATATTGATTATCCTTATTTTTTATAATCATATTTAATAATTCGCTATTGGTTCCACCAAATGCTTTTTTATCTATAATACTACCGTTATTAGTGTTATACCTTACTATTATTCCATTACTATATCCTTCTTTAGATTTAGTAATGCCACTCATATCCATATCACTTGATTTACTATATCCAACAGCAATCACTTCAGTATTATTCACTTTTACAAGTGATTTAAATCCATCATCATTACTACCGCCAAAACTTTTTTCCCATAAAATGTTTTCTAAATTCTTATCATATTTTAATATGATAGCATCATTATATCCATTATCTGCTTTACTAATTGTATCCATATCCATATCTGAAGAATTCGAAGTTCCAATGATTATATATCCATCTATTACTTCAACAATCTTATAAAAGTTTTCTTCTTTAGAACCTTGGAATGATTCTTTTATTAATAAGGTACCACTACTATTATATTTAAGAATAATAGCTTCACTATTATTACTAGGAGTAGTATATCCTAATCCTGTCATATCATAATTATTAGAGCCAGAATTTCCAATCACAACATAATTATTATCACTGTCTTTAATTATTTTTCTAAATGTTTCTCCATTTGAAGCAACAAAGAAACTTCTCCAAATGGTATTAAAACTAAAATCCATTTTTAAAATGATTCCTTCGTTTGATCTAACTAAATCTTCGCCGGTCAAATCACCATCAGTTCCATAGCCAGCTACTGTTCCAACTAAAATATAACTGTCACCATCAACAATAATATCTAAAAATTGTTCACTTCCACCATTTTGGTCAGAACTACCACTACCATAACTTCTTTTATATGTAACATCCCCTTGTTTACTATATTTAACAATAAGGGCATCATTTTGTCCGCCTTTATATTCAGGAATATCACCATCATTACTAGAAGTAATCCCAACGGCCACATAACCATCTGGTCCTTCAATAACAGCATTAAATTGATCATCTTTACTTCCGCCAAAGTTACGACTCCACTCAACATTACCATTAAAATCAAATTTTACGATGATAGCATCATATTTACCATTATTGCCAGTACCATACTTAGTAATAACGGCTGAATTACTTCTTCCTACGGCAATATATCCGCCTTCGCTTGTTTCTTTAACATCAAAAAAGTCATCTAAATACTTACCGCCATAACTTACATAATGACTAGCGAAGGTACTTGCTCCTTGAAGACAATCGACATAAGCATTGTATTCATAATTGTCAGTTGTTTTTTCAATTTCAACATACCCGACACATCTACTATCTAATTCTAAAGGTAATCTTAATTCATCGACTAAGCCTTTGCTCATCAAAACTTCTAGGTCAACTGTAACAATTTCTCCGACAGTAGTTGGAAGTGTAATACCTTCTTTCTTACTTGCTTGTACCATTTGACCTTGATACCAATCAAAAAATTGTTTATCGTATAATTGTAATGAATAATCTATTTTTCTTCCCTTACGATAAAGTAATACCTTTGTATCATCATTAATACTGGTACTATCTAAAGTATTAACTACATTATTTCTTAAAAACTTTTTACTTTTCAAGGTACCAATAGTAACATAAGCAATATTATCTTCCCAATATACATCATCAGCATTTTTAGCATAATATAGTTCAGCTGCATGCTCAATATTCTTCTTGGTTACTCCAAAAGCACCATATCTTGATTTATTAATTAAATCTGTAATTATTGGTACTGAGATTATAGCAATAACTGCTAATACAACAATTACGGCTAATAGTTCTATTAATGTAAATCCTTTTTTCTTCATCGAATCACTCCTCTAGTATATTTACTATTAAATTATAACAAAGTAAGGTTTTCAAGTCAATTGATATTAAAAAGTGCAATGTACTTACACTGCACTTTTTTATATTATTTAATATTAATCTGCTTTAGTAATACTAATATCAAAATTTTTAAATTCATCAATTGTATAACCAGCTTTGGTTATATCTGGGGTTGTTTTAGAATTAAAACTAACTGTTTCAAGTAGTTTATTTTTTTGTTTAAAAATTAAAGTTATATTTGGATTACGACCATTACCATCGATTGGACTACCTCCAATAATATCGAAACTATTATGGAAACAATAATTAATTGTACTATCGTGACCACTAACAATTAAAGGTGCAATATAACCTAAATTTACTGCTTCTGATACAGTTACCGGTTGTTCATCTTGAAATTTTAATTTAAAATTAGATATTTCGTGTATATCTCCCCCAGCCCATGAAAAGCTAATACTAACTTTTATCCATGTATTAAGAGAACTAGGATTGATATTTTTTGAATTAATAGCTAAAATTTTTTCTTTTTCAACCAGCCTATTAATATTTCCTTCATCAAATGGTTTTATGCAAGAAATATATTTGTAATTTCCATTTGGATCTGAATCAACATATCTTGCACACCAACTTTCTAAATCTCTTGTAGCATCATTAGTTGTATAAAGTTTTAAATTATTCTTGTTGGCAGGAGTTGGGATTGATGTTCCATAATTTACAACAAGTTCTTTTGGTTTATCCATAAGAAGAGCTGGTAATTTAAACTGCTTAATAAGATTTAAATTAGAATCCATTTTAGCTAAAATAGCATCGCTATTTCCTTTATTAAATGAGTTAATATCTTTATCTAGTGAAAAGGTACTACCAACAATAACATAATTATTATCGTCTTTTATGATTGAACTAATATTTTCACTACCACTACCACCATAAGTGGTTTTGGTTATTAAGTTACCATTCATATCATATTTTACAATGATTCCATCATAATTACCATTACCAGCTTTGGTTAATTTTAATAAATCTCCATCAATAGATTTGCTTATTCCAGCAACAACAAGAGAATTACCATCTTGAATGATTTTTTTAAATATATCATCAGAACTTCCACCAAATGATTTTTTATAAATAATTGGTAAGACACCATTTGCATCTGGTACATTACTTAATTTAACGATAATAGCATCAGTATTACCTTTGTGTATACCTTCCATATCATGATCATTTGAACGACTATGACCAACAGCAATATAACCATCATTAACGATAATAACATCATTAAAAGTTTCATCACCTGTAGCACCACCAAAAATACCTTTAGATATAATACTTCCATTATTCATATCAAGTTCAAAAATAACAGCATCTGTATCTAAAACAGGTCCAATTTTAATGTCTGCTAATTCTCCATTAGTTGATCTAGAGTCTCCTATTAATATTAATTTATTATTACTAATAGCTATACGTCCATTATATGAAGCATAATCGGTTCCGCCATATCCTTTTTCCCAAACAATATTAAAACTTTCATCTAATTTAGCAACAAACATACGGTGTACATAACTACCATCAACAACTCTACTTGCACCACCAATATAATAATCATTATTATGCGTTAAAATGCTATACGCAGCTGAACCCCAAGTAGTCGGATGTTTAAAAAGTATTTTTTTAGATTTTAGACTACCACTTTTATTGTAATTAACAATAATTGATTTATATACATCCGTAGATAATCCAGCTAAATCACCATCGGTAGAAATAGCTTCACCAACTACAACATAACTATCATTATTTTCTATAACATCATAAAAATAATCATGTTCACTACCACCGAAGGTATTATGCCATTCAATTTCACCAGCAGGCGTGAATTTTACAATCAATCCATCATAATCAATAGTTGATTTAATTACTTCTTTAAAATTAGTTGAATTACTTCTTCCTACGGCTACGAAACCACCATCACTTGTTTTTTTCACGGAAGAAAAATCATCTAGATAATTACCACCAAAATTTACATAACTTGAATCAACTAATATATTATTACCATCACCACAGTCTAAAAATGGAGTATATTCGTATGTACCATTGTTTTGTTCGACTTTTACATATCCTATACATCTCATTTGCATATTGTTTTTAACTCTTAAATCCGCTACTCCATATTTAGTTATTAAATCCTCTAAATCTACTTCTGCATCTATTAGATTATTATTTTTTACTGCAGCTACCATTTCTTTTTGATACCAATCAAAAAATTGATTATCATAAAGTTGAAGTGAATAATCGACTCTTCTTCCGCTACGATATATAAGCACTTTAGTATCATCACTAATACTAGTACTATCTAGCGTATTGACAACATTATTTCTTAAATATTTCTTTGCTTTTAGTGTTCCAATTGTTACATAACTAATATCATCTTGCCATACTAAATCATCAGCATTCCTTGTATGATATAGTTCGGCTGCACGTTCAATATTTTTCTTTGATGATCCAAAAGCCCCATACCTTGATTTATTGATTAAGTCAGTAATGATTGGGACTGAGATAATTGCAATAACTGCTAAGACAACAATTACTGCTAATAGTTCTATTAACGTAAATCCTTTTTTATTCATTTAATCACTCCTATATATATCTTTCCATTTTATGATTTCATTATTCAATATCTATTTAAATCAAAAGACTCTACTGTAAAATAGTAGAGTCTTTACAGCATAATTATTCAGTTGGGGTTATAGACATATCAAAGTTTCTTAACTCATGAATGCTTAATCCATCATTATTTCTAGAGTTAGCACTACTAGTTAAGATAATGCTTACAAATTTTGATTTCTTTGGTTTGATATAAATAAACATTGATGGATAACTAGTAATTCCTGTATCACCATTAGTATTTATTATATCGATTACTGTTGGCAATAAGCCTTGTGGTCTTACTGTTCCAACTAGTGAATTAACAACTACTAAAGGTTCAATATAACCTTTATCTATGGCATCAGTTATACTACCTATATAACCATCAGCAAACTTTAATTTCAAATTACTATATCCTATATTTCCTGTAGAACCACCATTAGCAGTTATAATTTGATGCCAATTATAATTGTGACTAGCAGTTTTAGTGATTTTATATTCATATTCACCAGCATACATTTTTAAACCATTACTAACTTCTAATTCTACTAATAGGTTTCTATCGTCTAGATTAAATGACCTTAAGCACTCACCATAATAATAATTGCTTGTATTACCTTCTAAATAAGGAATTGTTGTGCTACACCATCCAGTTAAATCTTTAGTTGGATCATTACTTGTATATAGATGATCGTATTTTAAACTTATATTAGTTCCATAACTAGGAACAATTGTTTTTAGCTTATCAATAATAACAACTGGTTCTTGAAATACTTTTTCCAATTCAAAGTTTTTATCATAATTTACTAAGATAGCGTCACTATGACCTTTATTAAAATTCTTTAAATTAATATCATTAGAGAATGTTAAACCAGCTATAACATATTGATTTTCAGAGGTCTTAATTATTGCTTGGAAAAGTTCACTATTGCTTCCTCCAAATGTTTTACTTTTAATAACGTTTCCAGTAGCAACATTATATCTAACTAAAAGAGCATTACTATATCCATTTGTTTCAGTTACTAACCCTTGCATATCCATATCATTTGATTTACTATATCCAACAGCAACTACTTCATTATCATTTACTTTTTCAATACTGTAATAGACGTCACTGTTAGTGCCACCAAACGATTTTTTCCATATTATATTTTCGAGATTCTTATCGAATTTAACGATAACGGCATCAGCATAACCATTATTAGCTTTACTAAGTCCCGTCATATCTAAATCACTTGAACTACCATTTCCTACTGCAATATATCCGTCTGTCACTTCAATAACATCAGCAAATACTTCGGTAAATACATTTCCTCTAAATGATGATTTATTTAGCAGATTACCATTATCATCATATTTAAGAATGATTGCTTCACTATTTGGGACACCTTCATATCCAATTCCCGTCATATCATAATTTGGTGAATTAGAATAACCAACTATAAGGTAATTATTATCAGATGTTCTAATAGCATTTTTTGGAGTTTCACCATTAGTACCGACAAAGAGACTTCTCCAGATGGTATTAAAATCTAAATCCATTTTCATAATTACAAGTTCATCTGCTCTTACTAATCCGGTTGCTCCAGCTAAATCGCCATCTCTACCTTCACCAGCTACAGTACCCACTAAAATATAGTGATTATTATTAAAAATAATATTAGTAAATCTTTCTGAACCAAAAGTATTAGTACTACCATAACTTCTTTTATATGTAACTAAACCTTGTTTATTGTATTTAACAATGATTCCATCATTATTTCCACCTTTATAATCTACTATATCTCCATCATTACTAGTAGTTTGACCGACTGCTACATATCCATCAGGTATCTCAATAACAGCACTAAAGTGGTCATCACTACTCCCACCAAAATTTTCTGACCATTCTACTGTTCCATCACTTTTAAATTTAACGATAATAGCATCATATTTTCCATTGTTTCCAGTGCCATATTTCGTTATAACTTCTGAGTTACTTCTTCCAACAGCAATATAACCGCCATCACTAGTTTCCTTTACATCGTTAAATTCATCCATATATTTACCACCATAACTGACGTAATGACTAGCAAATGTACTTGCACCTTGTAAACAGTCAACATATGCATTGTATTCATAGTCATCTGTTGTTTTTTCAATTTCAACATAACCAACACATCTACTTTCTGATTCTAAAGGAAGTCTTAGTTCATCAACTAAGCCTTTACTCATTAAAGTTTCTAGGTCAATCGTTACTGTTTCACCGACAGTTGTTGGAAGGCTAATATCTTCTCTCTTACTAGCTTGTACCATTTGTCCTTGATACCAATCAAAGAATTCTCTATCATAAAGTTGTAGTGAATAATCTACCTTTCGTCCCTTACGATAAAGTAAAACTTTTGTATTATCATTAATACTAGTACTATCTAGTGCATTAACGACATTATTACTTAAGAACTTCTTGGTCTTTAACGTACCAATAGTAACATAACTGATATTGCCTTCCCAGACTAAATCATCGGCATTTTTAGCATGATATAATTCAGCTGCTCGTTCAATATTCTTTTTACTTACACCAAAAGCACCATATCTTGATTTATTAATTAAATCAGTAATTATTGGGACTGAAATAATTGCTATAATCGCTAATATAACAATTACGGCTAATAATTCAATTAATGTAAATCCCTTTTTCTTCATATTATCACCCTATATTTATCATATCATTTTATAAACTTTTTGTAAATAAAAGAAAAGATCCTAATATAATTATTAGCATCTTTATTTCTTATTATTCGGCTTTAGTTATTGACATATCAAAATTGCGATACTCTTCAACTACTAGTCCATCAATACTATCAACAATATTCTTAGCTGAAGTCATAATAACACTCACTAGTCTTGACTTTTTTGGTTTGACCTTTATATCTAAAGTTGGATAACTTGCTACTCCTGTTTTCCCTCCCGTATTGATAATATCAATTGTATTAGGGAAAAATAGAGTTGAAGCATGACTTAAATGATTAGATACTGTAACTAAAGGTTCTATATAACCAGCTGCTATTGATGATTTAATACTACCAATATATCCATCAGCAAATTTTAGTTTCAAATTTGATAATTCATTATTAGCTCCACCACCACCCGTAAGATAAACAAATATATGGTGCCAATTATAATTGTTACTTGCTTGATTTTCTATTTTATATTCATATTCACCTTCATATATATGTTTATAATTTCTTGTATTATCACCAACTGTTAAAGCTACAATATCTTCAGCGTTAAATGGTTTTAAACAAGGACCGTAGTTATAATTGATATTATCAGCATAATTAGAATACGTACTACACCATCCTTTTAAATCTATTTCAGGATTATTAGTAGTATAAAGATCATCATATTTTAAACTAATATCAGTACCATAATTAGGAACCATTGTTTTTAATTTATCAATTAAAATAACTGGTTCTTGGAATGTTTTCATTAAATTTAAATTACTGTCATAAACAGTTAAAATAGCATCACTATTTCCTTTGTTAAAGTTTTTTAAATTAACATCATTAGAATAAGTAACTCCAGCAACAACATAATTATTATCAGAAGTTCTTATTGTTGAATGATACATATCTGTATTAGTTCCACCAAATGTTTTAGAGTCTATAACATTACCTTCAATATCATATTTTACAACCATAGCATTGCTATATCCATTTAAAATTGATGGATTACCTTTTAAGTCAAAATCTTTAGAACGACTATAACCAACAACTATAAATTGATTATTTAAAGTTTTTACAATTGAGTTAAAGTAATCATGAGCACTTCCACCAAATGACTTTTTCCATAAGACATTGGTCAATGTTTTATCATATTTAACAATAATAGCATCATAATCTCCGTCATCAGTTTTATTTAATCCTTCCATATCAACATTATTAGAGTTACTACTACCTACAGTGATATATCCATCAGTTACTTCAATAACACTTTGGAATCGATCGTGTTCACTACCAAAAAATGAATTTTTATATTGTAGATTACCATCACCATCATATTTAAGGATGAGAGCCTCAGTATCAACATAAACATTATCATAAGCTAGTCCCGTCATATCGAGGTCATAAGAACTTGAACTACCAACGACAATATAACCACCATCAGTAGTTGTTTTAATTTCACTTAATGTTTCATAATAACTTCCTGAGAAAAAGTTTTGCCAAATCATATTAAAGTTATTATCGTATTTGATGATTACTCCTGATGAACGATTACCAGTTTTAGTTATACCTGTTAAGTCACCATCTTTTGCTGCAATTCCAACGGTACCAGTTATAACATATCCGTCAGCTACTTTAATAATATGAATAAAAGAATCGGTTCCAGCACCACTAGATGTCCCATAGTTTTTCTTATATATAACTTCCCCTTGTTTATTATATTTTACTAAGATAGCATCATTATTTCCCCCCTTAAATAATCCTTCAACATCTAAATCATCAGATGTTGTATTTCCAACTGCAACATACCCATCAGTTGTTTCAATAACACTATAGAAAATATCATTATTAGAACCACCATAATTATGACTCCATTCTACCGTTCCATCACTTTTAAACTTAACAATAATCGCATCATACTTACCTTTACTAATATTTCCATATTTAGTTATTACTTCAGAATTACTATCTCCTACGGCAATATATCCGCCATCATTAGTTTGTTTTACATCACGAAAATTATCTAGGTATTTACCACCATAACTTACATAATGACTGGCGAAGGTACTTGCTCCTTGTAAGCAGTCAACATAAGCATTGTATTCATAGTTATCGGTTGTTTTCTCTATTTCGACATAACCAACACATCTATTTTCAGGTTCTAATGGTAGTCTTAGTTCATCAACTAATCCTTTACCCATTAGAGTTTCAAGATCAATGGTTACTTTATCTCCAACAGTAGTTGGAAGTGTAATATCCTCTCTCTTACTAGCTTTAATCATTTCTCCTTGATACCAATCAAAGAATTCTCTATCGTAGAGTTGTAATGAATAATCTACTTTTCTACCTTTTCGGTAAAGTAATACTTTCGTATCATCATTAATACTAGTACTATCTAAAGTATTAACCAAATTATTCTTTAAGAACTTTTTAGTCTTTAAGGTACCAATCGTTACATAACTAAGATTACCTTCCCAGACTAAATCATCGGCATTCTTTGCATGATATAGTTCAGCAGCACGCTCAATATTCTTCTTAGTTACTCCAAAAGCACCATATCTAGACTTATTAATTAAGTCAGTGATAATTGGTACTGAGATTATAGCGATGATTGCTAATATAACAATTACGGCTAATAGTTCAATTAAGGTGAAACCTTTTTTCTTCATTAAATCACTCCTATATATTTTTTATATTTGCTTACTATTCTGCTGGTACTGTTGAAATATCGAAGTTGCGTAATTCATATACTTGAAAACCATCTGTATTATTTATAATATTACGATTCATTGTGAAAAATACGCTAGACAATCTAGATTTTTTAGGTTTAATTTTTATATCAATATTAGGATAATTAGCATTACCGGCTGTTCCTCCAGGATTAATAATATCTAATGATGTTGGGAAAAAGTATGTTGTCGTATTAAGTAAAATAGATGATACAACTACTAGTGGTTCAACATAACCATTTTGCACAGCCTCTTTAATACTTCCTACATACCCATCTGCAAATTTAAGTTTCATGTTAGAAACCTCAATATTTGCGCCACCACCAGTTAAGAAGTATAAATATATTCGGTGCCAATTATAATTATTGTCAGGATTTTTATCAATTAAGTACTCATGTTCACCTTCATATACAACTTTAAAATTAGAGGTATTTTCTCCATTTGTTAACAGACGTATATCATCACTATTAAATGGGGTTAAACAACTTCCAAAACTATAATTAATGTTATCTGCATAATTTGTTCCAGAACTACACCAACCCCCTAAATCGACGCTAGGATTATTTGTAGAATATAATTTTTGATAATTAGAACTAATATCAGTGCCATAGTTTTTAACCAGTTCTTTTAATTTATCGATTAAGACAACTGGTTCTTGAAATGTTTTTAATAAATTTAAATTGTTATCATATCCAACTAAGATTGCATCACGATGTCCTTTATTAAAGTTTCGTAGATTACCTTCACTTGAATAAGTAGAACCTGCAGTCACATAAATGCCGTCAGTTGTTTTAATAATAGAATTAAAGTCATCACTATTAATTCCACCAAATACTTTCTTTTGTAAAACATTACCAGTACTGTCATATTTAATTAAGTATGCATCACTATAACCATTAGTTGAAATATTTATACCATTTACATCCATATCACTCGATTTACTATAACCGGCTACTAAATAATTATTATTATCTATTTTAACTATATCTCTAAAATAATCATTATTACTTCCACCAAAACTTTTTTTCCAAATAAGATTATCTAATGTTTTATTATATTTAATAATAATACTATCATATAGTTCAACATCACTTTTACTTAAATCAGTCATATCACCATTAATTGAAGCGCTTTCACCAACTAATATATATCCATCAGTTACTTCGATAGCATTTCTAAAAACATCACTTTTACTACCTTTAAAAGAGTTTTTATATTCTAAATTACCAGTACTATCGTATTTTATAACGATAGCATCAGCATCAGCATAAATATTATCATAAGCTAGTCCTGTCATATCATGATCATAAGAACTAGAGTTACCAGATACTAAATAGCCGTTATCACTTGTTTTTAAAACATTAGTAAAAGTCTCATAATAAGTTCCTGAGAAAAAACTGCGCCATACCATATTAAAATTATTATCATATTTAATTATCGTTCCGGCACTTCTCGTTCCAGGTGCTGTAACACCAGTCATATCACCATCACGGACAAGTATACATGAGCTACCAACCACAATATATCCGTCACTTACTTTAATAATATCATGGAAGACATCATTACCATTAGTACCAGAAGAACCATAACTTATTTTATGTACAATGTTTCCGTTAAAATCATATTTAACTAAAATAGCATCATCGCTTCCACCTTTATAGATACCTTCTAAATCAATATCATTTGAAGTAGTAAAGCCTACTGCTACATAGCCATCATTTGCTACTGCAACAGCACGAAAATAATCATGGTTTGTTCCTCCGAAGTTACGACTCCACTCAACATTACCTTGATGATCAAATTTAACAATAATAGCATCATATTTTCCATTATTTCCAGTGCCATATTTAGTTATAACTTCTGAATTACTATCTCCTACTGCAATATATCCACCATCATTTGTTTCTTTTACATCAAAAAATTCATCGATATATTTACCACCATAACTTACATAGTGACTAGCGAAGGTACTCGCTCCTTGTAGACAATCGACATAGGCATTGTATTCATAATTGTCAGCTTTTTTTTCTATTTCAACGTATCCTACACATCTATTTTCTGGTTCTAAAGGAAGTCTTAATTCATCAACTAATCCTTTACTCATTAAAACATCTAAATCAATAGTTACTCTTTCTCCAATAGTGGTAGGAAGAGTTATATCTTCTCTTTTACTAGCTTGTACCATTTGTCCTTGATACCAATCAAAGAACTCTTTATCATAAAGTTGGAGAGAATAATCCACTTTTCTTCCCTTGCGATAAAGTAATACTTTTGTATTATCATTAATACTAGTGCTATCAAGTGTATTAACAACATTATTACTTAAAAATTTCTTACTCTTTAAAGTACCAATGGTGACATAACTAAGATTACCTTCCCAGACTAAATCATCGGCATTTTTAGCATGATATAGTTCAGCAGCACGCTCAATATTCTTCTTTGTTACTCCAAAAGCACCATATCTTGATTTGTTAATCAAGTCAGTTATGATTGGGACTGAGATTATTGCAATAATCGCAAGTATAACGATTACGGCTAATAATTCAATTAATGTAAAACCACTTTTTTTCATTCGTTCCACCTCTTCTAGTTATTATGTGCATATTTTTATTTTCCTAATTATACTATATACATTTTAGCATAATTATTATGGCTTATCAACATAAAATGAACTAGTTTTTGACTAGTTCATTCTCATTATATATACTTATTATTCAGTTACTGTTACTGACATATCAAAATTACGGAGTTCATAGACGGCCATACCACCTTGACTACCAGTTATATCCTTATTCGTAGTAAAGATTAAACTTTGAAGTTTTTTACTTTTAGGTTTAAT
This sequence comes from Caryophanales bacterium UBA5364, assembly GCA_002410935.1. Lineage (GTDB taxonomy): Bacteria > Bacillota_I > Bacilli_A > RF39 > UBA660 > UBA5364. The sequence continues at coordinate 10,036 of DHPM01000005.1, read as the reverse complement.
ATTTATTAGAAATACCGGATAACTAGAATTTTCTAAAACACCACCTGTTTTAATAATATCTAATGGATTTGGATAATGCGCAGGCGATGGATATAATGAATTAGCTATAGTAACTAATGGTTCTATATAACCATCATTAACACTTTGTTCGATGCTTCCAGTATAACCATCAGCAAACTTTAATTTGAAATTACTAATAGTAATATATCCACTATTATATAATCTAAAGAATAATTGATACCAATTATTATTGTTTTTAGGATCTTTATCAATTAGATATTCTCTTTCACCAGCGAATACTTGTTTAACATTTCCAACCTTTTCAATATTGGTTAGAAGTTTTTTATCATCATTATTAAATGGTCTTAAACATTCAACAAATGGATAGTTATTATTCCCATATGTATCAAATGAACTACACCAACTTTTTAAATCTTTAGATGGATCATTGGTTGTATAGACATTATCGTATTTTAAACTAATACTAGATCCATAAGTAGGAACAATAGTTTTTAATTTATCAATTAAAATAACTGGTTCTTGGAACTTTTTTAGTAAGTTAAAGTTTTTATCATAACTTACTAAAATGGCATCACTATGACCTTTATTAAAATTCTTTAAATTAAGATCGTTAGAATAAGTTGTACCAGCCACTACATAATTATTTTCACTTGTCTTAATTACCATATTATATTGTTCACTATTAGTTCCACCAAATACTCTTTTTTGAGTAATATTACCATTGCTAGTATTATATTTGATTGCGATAGCATCACTATATCCATCTGAGGTTCTTGATATTCCATTCATATCAAAATCACTTGATTTACTATAACCAACAACCATTACTTCATCATTAGATATTTTTTCAATATCATAAAAAGTATCAGCATCACTTCCACCAAATGATTTCTTCCACATTAGGTTTTGTAATAACTTATCATATTTAAGTATAATAGCATCCGTATAGCCATTACTAACTTTACTTAAATCAGCCATATCACCATCATTAGCGGCACTATTCCCAACTACAATATAGCCATCACTTACTTCTATGATATCGTATAGATAAGTGTGTCCAACTCCACAAAAGGTTTTCATTGTGTTTACTTCGAAACTACTATTATACTTTACAATTATTCCAGCATAATTAAATCCTGATGGACAAGTTGAAGAAGCCATATCACCATTAGTTGATGCTGATTCCCCAACAGTTATATAAGATCCATCACTAGAATATAACACGCTTCGATATGTATCAGCTGATGCTCCACTAAAAATATGATTATCCAATAAATTAAATTCTTGATCATATATTAAAATAACAGCATCTAAACTACCAGGAGTGGCCGGTCTATTTAAAGAAGGAATATCGCCATCATTTATTGATGTAAGAATATATCCAACAATTACTAACTTATTATTTTCTTCGATAATTTTATTAAAAACTTCAAAGTTATTATTAGAAGAACCTAAACTCTTTTTATATTTAACGTTTCCAGCTTTATCATATTTAACAATTAAAGCATCACTCGGTGATCCTTTAAAATCAGTAATATCTCCATCATTACTATAAGTAGTACCAACAGCTACATAACCATCTGCTACTTCAACAACAGAATTAAAATAATCTTCTTTACTTCCACCAAAGTTACGACTCCATTCAACCGTTCCATCACTTTTAAATTTAACCATAATAGCATCAAAGCCACCATTGTTACCAGTACCATATTTAGTTATTACCTCAGAATTACTTCTTCCAACGGCGATGAATCCACCATCACTAGTTTCTTTAACATCACGAAATTCATCTAAGTATTTACCACCATAACTTACATAGTGACTGGCGAAAGTACTTGCTCCTTGAAGACAATCGACATAAGCATTGTATTCAAGGTTATCAGTCGTTTTCTCTATTTCAACATAACCTACACATCTGTTACCTAATTCTAAAGGTAATCTTAATTCATCAACTAAACCTTTACCCATTAAAGTATCTAAATCAACAGTTACTTTATCTCCAACATTGGTTGGAAGCGTAATGTCTCCTGCTTTACTTGCTTGTACCATTTGTCCTTGATACCAATCGAAGAACTGTTTATCGTATAGCTGGAGTGAATAATCAACTTTTCGACCTTTACGATAAAGTAGTACTTTAGTATCATCATTAATACTAGTGCTATCAAGTGTATTAACAACATTGTTACTTAAGAACTTCTTACTCTTTAATGTACCAATAGTAACGTAACTAATATCTTCTTCCCAGACTAAATCATCTGCATTCCTTGCGTGATATAATTCTGCTGCATGTTCAATATTCTTTTTTGTCACACCAAAAGCGCCATATCTTGATTTATTAATTAAGTCAGTGATGATTGGTACTGAAATAATAGCAATAATCGCTAATATAACGATTACAGCTAATAGTTCAATTAAGGTAAACCCTTGCTTCTTCATTTGCTCACTTCCCCTATTCTGTTGGAGTTATTGACATATCAAAATTTCGTAATTCATATATTGATAAGCCATCCCATAAATTAGTATAATCTTTTGAACTTGTTAGATAAATTGAAACTAATCTAGATTTCTTAGGTTTAAAGGTTAAGTACAATGATGGTAAAGTTGCTACCCCAGTTCGACCATTTTCATTTATTATATCGATTACAGTAGGATATAATGCATAAGTATATGATTCAGCTACATAAGAATTTACTACGACTAATGGCTCAATGTAACCATTATCTATAGCTGCTGTAATGTATCCTACATATCCATCACTAAATTTTAATTTTAAATTAGATAATTCTAAATTACTTGTTCCATAAGAATTATATACCTTTAATAAGTGCCAATTATACATGTTAGTTTGTTGATTTATTACAGAATATTCATATTCACCAGCATACATTTTAGCACCATATCCTAATTCTAAAGCTGTTAATAATTTTTGATCATCTACATTAAAGGGTTTCAAACAAGTTCCATAATAGTAATTACTTGTGTTTCCAGTAAGATATGGAGGATTACTATTGCACCATCCTAATAAGTCTTTAGTTGGATCATTACTGGTATATATATGATCATATTTTAAACTTATATTTGTTCCATAGTTTGCAATAATTGGTTTTATTTTATCAATAATAACAACTGGTTCTTGAAATGTTTTAATTAAATTTAAGTTACTATCATATCCTACTAATACTGCATCTTGATGACCTTTATTAAAGTTTTTTAATTCAAGGTTATTAGAGTAACTACTGCCAGCAATGATAAATTCATTATCAGTAGTTTTAATTACACTACTAAATATTTCACTATTTGTTCCACCAAATGATTTTTTAGAAACAACATTACCGTTATTAATATTATACTTGATGATGATAGCATTACTATAGCCATCACTTGATTTTGCAATCCCGTTCATATCCATATCACTTGATTTACTGTATCCAACAGCATATATTTCGTTATCATTTACTTTTTCTACAGAATAAAATCCATCATCATTGCTTCCACCAAAGCTTTTTTTCCATATTATGTTTTCTAAACTTTTATCATACTTAACAATAATAGCATCATGATAACCATTATTAGCTTTACTTAGTCCGACCATATCTTGATCGGATGATTTACTATATCCAACCGCAATATATCCGTCAGTTACCTCAACCACATCATATAAGTAATCTTGATTACTACCTCTTATAGAATTTTTAGCAAGTATTTCACCAGTATTACTCATTTTAACAATTATACCCTCTTCTTGAAACTTTTCTGTTGTATATCCTATACCTTCCATATCATAATCTTTTGAAGTTGAAAACCCCGTTACTAAATAATTAGAATCACTAGTAATAATACCATTATTAAATTCTTCATTATTATAACCTGTGAAAAATTCTAATGAATCTACACCTAAATCTAAATTGAATTTAATAACAACCCCTTCTAGACCACGAACTAATCCTTCAACATCTAACATATCACCATCATTTTTAGTACCAATTCTAGCAAAAACAATAACTGAAGAACCTGATACATCAATTCCCATAAAGTGTTCATAACTATTACTTGTTCCAAAACTTCGATGTTTTACTACTTGTCCTTGTTTGTTATATTTAACGATTAAACCATCACTAGTTCCACCTTTATAGTCAGTTATATCACCATCATCACTAGAGTTAGATCCAACAGCAATATATCCATCAATTGTTTCGACAACAGCTCTAAATATTTCATTATCACTTCCACCGAAATTATCGCTCCATACAACATTACCACTTGCATCAAATTTAACGATAATCGCATCGTACATACCATTATTACCAGTTCCATATTTAGTAATAACTTCAGAATTACTTCTTCCAACTGCGATATATCCGCCATCACTAGTTTCTTTTACATCATAAAATTCATCTAAGTATTTACCACCATAACTTACATAGTGACTGGCAAATGTACTTGCTCCTTGTAGACAATCGACATAAGCATTGTATTCATAATTATCAGTTGTTTTCTCTATTTCAACATATCCAACACATCTATTTTCTAGTTCTAGAGGGAGTCTTAGTTCATCAACTAATCCTTTATCTATGAGAACTTCTAAATCAATACTTACGGTTTCACCAACCGTATTTGGAAGAGCAATATCTTCCTTTTTACTTGCTTGTACCATTTGTCCTTGATACCAATCGAAGAACTGTTTATCGTATAGCTGGAGTGAATAATCAACTTTTCGACCTTTACGATAAAGTAGTACTTTAGTATCATCATTAATACTAGTGCTATCTAAAGTATTAATGACATTGTTACTTAAGAATTTTTTACTCTTTAAAGTACCAATTGTGACGTAACTAATATCATTTTCCCAAAATACATCATCAGCGTTTTTAGCATAATATAATTCCGCTGCATGTTCAACATTTTTCTTTGTAACCCCAAAAGCACCATATCTTGATTTATTAATTAAATCAGTAATAATTGGGACTGAAATAATAGCAATAATCGCTAGTATAACGATTACAGCTAATAGTTCAATTAAGGTAAACCCTTGTTTCTTCATTTGCTCACTTCCCCTATTCTGTTGGAGTTATTGACATATCAAAATTTCGTAATTCATAGACAGCCATACCATCATTATTTATTGAATCTTTACTAGAAGTAACAAAAACACTAACTAATCTTGATTTTTTAGGTTTTAAGTTAATATTTAGAGTTGGATAATTACCCATTCCTGTTGTACCAGCAGGATTAATAATATCCATTATAGTAGGCATAAAACCAGTTATTCGGTCTGTCATACTATTAGATACTGCCACTAATGGCTCAATATAATTATTAGTAACAGCTTCACTAATACTTCCAATATATCCATCTTCAAACTTTAACTTTAGATTTGATAATTCAACATCATTAGAACTTCCAGAAAAGTAAAAAATTATTCGATGCCAATTATATATATTATTGGGTTTATTATCAATTGCATATTCATATTCACCAGCATATACTCTTTTATAAGATGTTGTCTCAATATTAGTTAATAATCTACGATCATCACTATTAAATGGTATTAAACAACCACCATATATATAGTTACTTTTATTTTCTGGTTCATCAGCATCATTATTAGTACACCAACTACCTAAATCAACTTCAGGATTATTAGTTGTATAAATACCTGCATATTTAGAACTAATACTTGTTCCATAGTTTGCAATAATAGGTTTTATCTTTTCAATAATAACAACCTTTTCAGAAAGAATTTTTATTAAATTTAAATTTAAATCGTATGATACTAAGATAGCATCACTATTACCTTTATTAAATTTTTGTAGATGTTTATCATTTGAATATGAATTACCAGACACAATTAACTCATTATCACTTGTTTTAATAATGGTGTTAAAGAATTCACTGCTTGTTCCACCAAAATATTTTTTAGTAACTAGGTCACCTAAACCATTGTATTTTACAATAAGTCCACTATTATATCCGTTAGTCGATAAATTATTATCACTCAAATCATAATCATTGGATTGAGTAAAACCTACGACAATTAGGCTATTATCATCTTGCTTATAAATACTTTCATATCCATCATTATTAGTTCCACCTAAACTCTTTTTCCAAATAAGATTTAAATTTTTATCATATTTAACAATAATAGCTTCATTAATACCATGTTCACCATTATTTAATCCTTCCATATCATCATCAATCGATGTACCATAACCGACTGCAACATAACCATCAGTTACTTCAACCACATCTCTAAATGAATCATTGGCAGAACCACCAAAACCATTTTTATATTGTAAATTACCTGTAGCATCATATTTTAAAATGATCGCTTCATTATTTCTGATTCCTGTCCATCCAATACCTTCCATATCATAATTATTAGAACTAGAAGCTCCTACTACTATATATCCATTATCAGATGTTTTCTTAAATGAATAAAAGTATTCATAATAAGTAGCTGCAAAAAAGCTACGCCAAACTGTTTCAAAGTCATTATTCATTTTAATAATTATTCCGGCACTTCTACTACCAGGAATAGTAACATTTAATAAATCGCCATCACGTTTATTAATATTTACACTTCCAATTAAGACATACCCATCATTTACTTTAATTATATCGTTGAATACTTCCCCACCATTAGTACCAGTAGTTCCATATGTCTTTTTGAAAACAAGATTGCCATTAAAATCATATTTAGTAATAAGGGCATCATTATCTCCACCGATATACATACCATCTAAATCATGATCACTAGATTCAGTTCTACCAACAGCAATATAACCGTCAGTTGTTTCAATTACCTTTTCAAAACGATCTGGACCACTTCCACCAAAATTATGACTCCATTCAACAACTCCACTATTATTGAATTTAGTAATTATAGCGTCATCTTGACCATACAAATTAAGTTCTCCAATATATTCCGAATTACTATTACCAACAGCGATATATCCGCCATCGCTTGTTTCTTTAATGTCATTAAAACTATCATTATATTTACCACCAAAAGTTAAATAATGACTTGCAAATGTACTTGCTCCTTGAAGACAATCGACATAAGCATTGTATTCATAGTTATCAGTCGTTTTCTCTATTTCAACATAACCTACACATCTGTTACCTAATTCTAAAGGTAGTCTTAATTCATCAACTAAACCTTTTCCCATTAGTGTTGCTAAATCAACAGTTATTTTATCTCCAACAGTAGTTGGAAGTGTAATATCTTCTGATTTGCTTGCTTGTACCATTTGCCCTTGATACCAATCAAAAAATTGTTCGTCATAAAGTTGTAGTGAGTAATCTATTTTTCTTCCTTTACGATAAAGTAAGACTTTAGTATCATCACTAATACTGGTACTATCCAATGTATTAATAACACTATTTCTTAAGAACTTTTTACTCTTTAAAGTACCAATGGTGACATAACTAATATCATCTTCCCATAATACATCATCAGCATTCTTTGCATAATATAGTTCTGCTGCATGTTCAATATTCTTCTTTGTCACTCCAAAAGCACCATATCTTGATTTATTAATTAAATCGGTAATAATGGGCATTGAGATTATAGCAATAATCGCTAGTATAACAATTACAGCTAATAATTCTATTAATGTAAATCCTTTTTTCTTCATTAAATCACTCCTATATATATCTTTCCATTTTATGGTTACATTATTCCATTTCTATTTAAACCAAAAGGCTCTACTGTAAAATAGTAGAGTCTTTTACAGCATTATTATTCAGTTGGGGTAATTGACATATCAAAGTTACGTAGTTCTTGAACCCAAAATCCATCATATCCTAGAGAATCTTTATTAGTCGTAACATAAACACTCGCTAATGCTGATTTTTTTATTTTAACATTTATTATCAGTCTAGAAGTAGATGAAGATTGTCCAGTACTACCACCTTCTTCAATTATTCCCATTACATTTGGGAAAAGATATGAAGCAATGTTATATCTTGACCATGAAGTAACACTAACTAAAGGTTCAATATATCCAGCAGCGATTGCTGAATTGATACTGCCTATATATCCATCCTTAAATTTTAATTTTAAATTACTATATTCTAATCCAGATGTATATCCAGAACAATTAAACATTAGCTGATGCCAATTTGTAGACTTTTCAGAAAGTTTACTTAAAACATATTCATATTCACCCGCATGGATTTTTAATCCTCTACTAACTTCTAAATCTACCAATACTTTACTATCATCATCGTTAAATGATTTTAAGCAATGAGTATAATAATAATTACTTGAATTTGCATCTAAATATGGTTCATCTAAACTACACCAATTGCCTAAATCATTTGTTGGATCATTACTGGTATAGATATTATCATATTTTAAATTAACCTTAGTTCCATAAGTAGGATTAATTGTTTTTAATTTATCAATTAAAACAACTGGCTCTTGAAAGTTCTTAGAAAAGTTTAAATTTAAATCATATGATACTAAGATGGCATCACTATGTCCCTTATTAAAATTCTTTAAATTTATATCATTAGAGAAAGTACCGCCAGCAATTATATATGTGTCTTCAGTATCTTTAATAATTGAATAAAAACTATCACTATTGTTTCCACCAAATACTTTCTTACTAATTAAAGAACCATTATTAATGTTGTATTTAACTAAAATAGAGTTTTTATAACCATCATTAGATAAAGCAATTCCACTCATATCCATATCGCTAGATTTACTGTATCCTACTACTATTACTTCAGTACTATTAGCAGCTACTATAGAAGTAAAAATATCATCTTCAGTTCCACCAAATGACTTTTTCCATAATATATTTTCTAGGTTTTTATCGTATTTCACAATGATAGCATCATAATATCCATTGCTTGCTTTACTAAGACCTTCCATATCTAAATCTGATGCTCTGGCTGAACCCACTGCAATATATCCATCACTGACTTCTATAACTTGTTCAAACCCGTTTATATCACTTCCATTGAAACTCATTTTACCAAGTACATTAAACTCACTATCATATTTTACAATAATCCCACATTGGTTTTTCAATCCTTCTCCAGGACAATCAAATTCTGTAACATCTATATTGTTTGAAGCAAAGCGACCTACATTTATATAATTTCCATTACTATCGATTAAAACATCTAAGAAGTTTTCTTCACTCGTTCCACCAAAATAGCTTGTATTAACAACATTTAATTGTTCATCAAATACAACATTTACTGCTGCTCTACTCTTATATCCTTTTGGGTTTAAAAAGTTTTCTAAATCTCCTGTATAATTTATTAAAATATTACCAGTAGCTATTAACTTATTATTGTCATTAACTAAACTTGTAAATATTTCACTACCACTTCCTGCAGTTCCATAACTTTTTTTATACAAAACATTACCTGTCTTACTATATTTTACAATTAACGCATCTGATTGACCGCCTCGGTAATTTTCAATATCTCCATCATCACTTGAGGTATATCCAACGGTAACATAACCATCATTAGTTTCAACAACACTATTAAATTGTTCACTATTACTTCCCCCAAAGTTACGTCCCCATTCGACATTACCTTGATGATCGAATTTCACAATTATCCCATCATAATTTCCATTATTACCAATACCGTATTTTGTTATTATAGTAGAATTGCTTCTTCCAACAGCAATATATCCGCCATCACTAGTTTCCTTCACATCATTAAACTCATCAATATATTTACCACCATAACTTACATAATGACTGGCAAATGTACTTGCTCCTTGTAAGCAATCGACATAAGCATTATATTCATAATTGTCACTTGTTTTTTCTACTTCAACATAACCAACACATCTATTTCCCAATTCTAAAGGAAGCCTTAATTCATCAACTAAACCTTTACTCATTAGAACATCTAAATCGATGGTTACCTTTTCACCGACAGTTGTTGGAAGACTAATATCTTCTTTCTTACTAGCTTGGACCATTTGTCCTTGGTACCAATCAAAGAATTGTTTATCGTATAATTGTAATGAATAATCAAT
>DHPM01000006.1 GCA_002410935.1 Caryophanales bacterium UBA5364 | reverse complement strand
GTATAATTGTAATGAATAATCAATCTTTCTGCCTTTACGATAAAGTAATACTTTAGTATCATCGTTAATACTAGTACTATCTAACGTATTAACTACATTATTACTCAAGAATTTCTTACTCTTTAATGTACCGATAGTTACATAACTAATGTTATCTTCCCAGACTAAATCATCTGCATTTTTAGAATGATATAGTTCTGCTGCTCGCTCAATATTCTTTTTTGTTACTCCGAAAGCACCATATCTAGACTTATTAATTAAGTCTGTGATGATTGGTACTGAGATTATTGCTATAACCGCTAAGATAACAATTACAGCTAACAATTCTATTAATGTAAACCCTCTTTTTTTCATTAAATCCACCTCTTCTAATTATTATGTACATATTTTAAATATCTTAATTATACTATATATATTTTAGCATAATTACTATTGGTAATCAATAAAAAAGAACTAGTTTATTCTACTAGTTCATTCTTATTTAATCATATATTATTCAGTTGGAATTTTTGACATATCAAAGTTGCGTAGTTCTTGGATATTAAAACCAGCAGCTGCTCCTGTAACATCTTTATTGGTTGTAAAAATTAAATTAGTTAATTTAAACTTTTGAGGTTTTAATAAAAGATAAAAGTTTAGATACTGAGCTTTAGTGCTTCCATTTGTTTCAATTATATTAATAGGATCAGGTGAATGAAGTGTAGTTGGATATAAATCGTTTGAAACAACAACTAAATTAGAGATATATCCATTTTGAGATGCTTCTCTAATACTTCCAACATATCCGTTTGAAAATTTCAATTTTAAATTGCTAATTTCAACTTCTCCACTATTTATTAAATAAAACCACATTTTATACCAATTAGTAAATTGATCAGGTTCTACTTCTATCGAATATTCGTGTTCTCCTGCATATACATTCTTAACTGAATTTGTACTTCTTTCAATCTTAGTTAGTAATTTCATATCATCAGTATTATAAGGACGTAAACAATGACTATAAAGATAATTTTGTGCATACGTATCTACACCATTATAACTACTACACCAATTTTTTAAATCTTTAGTTGGGTCATTGGTTGTATAAATATTGTCATACTTTGAACTTATACTAGTTCCATAATCCAGTGTTATTTCTTTTAATTTTTCTATTAAAACAACTGGTTCTTTTAAACTTTTCTCTAAGTTTAAGTTTTGATCATATTTGACAATGATAGCATCATTATGTCCTTTATTAAAGTTTTTTAAATCTTTGTCGACTGAGTAGCTACTTCCAGCTATTAAATATTGATTAGATGTCGTTTTTATAATACTATTAAATCTTTCACTATTAGTTCCACCAAAGACTTTTTTCTCTTTAACATTACCATTATTAAGATCATATTTAACCATAATAGCATTACTATAACCAACATTACTTTTTGACAAACCAGCCATATCCATGTCGTTTGATTTACTATATCCAGCAACTATTATTTCATTACTATTAGCCTTTACTATAGAAAGAAAACCATCATCATGACTTCCACCAAATGATTTCTTCCAAATTATATTTTCTAAGTTTTTATCATATTTAATAATAATAGCATCATATTTACCATTGCTAGCCTTGCTTAAACCTGCCATATCGACATCAGTTGCAGTACTATAACCTATAGCTATATAACCATCTTCTACTTCTAAAGCATTATATAAATACGTAGTGCCAGCACCACAAAAGATCGTATATTTTTCATTTAAAAAGTCTTGATCATGAGTTATTAAAGCACCAGCAGCATTATATGCAGTATCACATTTTTTACCATTTGAATACTGTCCGCTACCAGACACGGCATAACCTGCAGTAACAGAATTATTACTTCTATAAAAAACACTACTATGATTAAATTCAAAGCCTTTTAATTCAATAAAATTCAAGTTGGTATCAAAGGCAAATTTACTTCCAAAATAAGAAGTACCACTTGGAATAGTAATTCCTACTAAGTCCCCATTTGCTACACTTGATAACATACCTGTTACAATTAATTTGTTATTATTCAATTCTACATTCATAAAACGATCATATGAACCGCTTGTACCAAAAGTTTTAGACGAAATTAATGTTCCATTGTAATCGTATTTTACTATTATTGCATCACATGCTCCACCTTTATAGTTAGTTATATCACCATCATTACTAGAAACCTCACCTACAGCGATATAACCACCGGTAACTTCAATTACTGCATTAAATACATCATTATTACTACCACCAAAGTTACGACTCCATTCCACATTTCCATCACTTTTAAACTTAACGATACTAGCATCATATTTTCCATTATTGCCAGTTCCATATTTGGTTATAACTTCTGAATTACTTCTTCCAACAGCAATATAGCCGCCATCACTAGTTTCTTTAATATCATAGAAATCATCTAAGTATTTACCACCATAGCTTACGTAATGACTGGCGAAAGTACTTGCTCCTTGTAAACAATCTACATAAGCATTATATTCATAATTATCAGTAGTTTTCTCTATTTCTACATATCCTACACATCTGTTTTCCAACTCTAATGGTAGTCTTAATTCATCGACTAAACCTTTACCCATTAGATTCTCTAAGTCAACAGTTACTGTTTCTCCTACATTAGTTGGGAGGGTAATACCTTCTTTCTTACTAGCTTGTACCATTTGCCCTTGATACCAATCAAAAAATTGTTCATCGTATAGTTGCAATGAATAATCTACTTTTCTACCACTACGATAAAGTAATACTTTAGTGTCATCATTAATTGATGTACTATCTAACGTATTAACTACATTATTACTTAAAAATTTTTTAGTCTTTAAAGTACCAATGGTAACATAACTAATATCATCTTCCCACACTAAATCATCAGCGTTTTTAGCATGATATAATTCTGCTGCTCGTTCAATATTCTTCTTTGTTACACCAAAAGCACCATATCGAGACTTATTAATTAAGTCAGTTATTATGGGTACTGAAATAATAGCTATAACCGCTAATATGACAATTACAGCTAATAATTCTATTAATGTGAATCCCTTTTTTTTCATAAAACCACTCCTATATATATCTTTCCATATTTTGGATACATTATTCAATTTCAATATCACAACAAAAGACTCTACTGTAAATTAGTAGAGTCTTTTACAGTGTTGTTATTCGGTAGGCGTTACTGACATATCAAAGTTACGTAGTTCATAAATTCCAATCCCATACGAACCAGCCGAATTATTATTTACCGTTACTATTACACTAGTTAATTGTGTCTTTTTAGGTTTGATATTAATATACATTGATGGAAAACTACCTGAACCAGTATTTCCATTTTCATTAATAATATCAATTACATTAGGTAACAAGTAAATTGGCCTAACTTTTGTTGAAGAGGACCATACGGAAACTAATGGCTCTATATATCCTTTATCAATAGCATCAGTTATATGTCCTACATATCCATCTTTAAATTTTAATTTTAGATTACTAAAGGTAATGTCACCACCCATGCCTGCATAAATACGATGCCAATTATAAACATTATCAGGATTGATTGTAACTTTATATTCATATTCCCCAGCATACATTCTTAAACCTCTAGCTACTTCTTTCTCAACTAAAAATTTCACATCATCTTCATTAAAAGATTTTAAACAACTACCGTAAAAATAATTGCTGGTATTACCTTCAAAATGTTGTTCCGTACTTGAACACCAACTCATTAAATCCTTAGTTGGGTCATTACTTGTATAAAGATTATTATATTTTAAACTTATATTTGTTCCATAAGTAGGAATAATTGTTTTTAATTTATCGATAATAACAACCGGCTCTTTAAAATTCTTTTCTAAACTTAAATTATTACTATAACTTACTAAGATAGCATCACGATGCCCCTTATTAAAGTTTTTTAAATTTAAATCATTAGAATATGTAGAACCAGATATTACATATTTATTCTCATTAGTCTTAATAATTGAGTTAAAAAAGTCACTATTAGTACCACCAAATACCTTTTTACTTATGATATTACCATTACTTATGTTGTAATTAATCATTATAGCATTACTATATCCGTTAGTTTCAGTTACTAATCCATTCATATCTATATCACTAGATTTACTATAGCCAACTACTAACACTTCATTTTCGTTTGCTAAAACTAAATCTTGATAGTACTCATCATTAGTGCCACCAAAACTTTTTTTCCATAAAATATTTTCTAAATTGCTATCATATTTTACAATGATAGCATCTCGATAACCATTATTTACTTTACTTAATCCTTCCATATCTTGATCATTAGAATAAGAGTTACCTACTGCTATATAACCATCTGAACTTTCAATCACGCCATAAAAGGCTTCACTATTAGATCCTTGAAAAGATTCCTTTTTTACTATGTTACCAGAAGTATCATATTTTAAAATGATTGCTTCCGCATTAAGTGAAGGAGTTGTATACCCTATTCCTTCCATATCATAATTTTTTGATTCAGAAGAACCCACAACTAAATAATGATTATCACTAGTTTTTATAACTTTTCTAAAAGTTTCATTATATGTTCCAACAAAGAAGTCTCGCCAAATGGTATTAAAATCCTTATCCATTTTTATAATGATTCCTTCGTTTTGACGAACCAACTCAGTTACACCAGTTAAATCCCCGTCAGTACCAAAACCAGCTACAATTCCAACGATTATGATATCGCTACCATCACTAATAATATTATAAAATGATTCGCCACCACTATTAGTTGCGCTATTATCACTACCATAACTTCTTTTATATGTAACTTCACCATTTTTATTGTATTTTACAATGATTCCGTCATTTGGACCACCTTTATAATCATTTATATCACCATCACTACTGGTTGTTTGACCAACAGCAATATATCCATCAGTTACTTCGACAACATCAAGAAATAAGTCATCTCTACTACCACCATAATTATGACTCCATTCTAGTGTTCCATCATTTTTAAATTTAACAATGATAGCATCATATTTGCCTTTACCGGTATTCCCATACTTAGTAATAACTTCTGAATTACTTCTTCCAACAGCAATATACCCGCCATCACTAGTTTCTTTAACACTATTAAATTCATCTAAATATTTACCACCATAACTTACATAATGACTGGCAAATGTACTTGCTCCTTGTAGACAGTCAACATAGGCATTATATTCATAATTGTCAGTTGTTTTTTCTATTTCAACATATCCGACACATCTACTATCTAATTCTAAAGGTAATCTTAATTCATCAACTAAACCTTTACCCATTAAAGTTTCTAGGTCAACTGTTACTGTCTCCCCTACAGTTGTTGGTAGAGTGATGTCTTCACCTTTGCTTGCTTGTACCATTTGTCCTTGATACCAATCAAAAAATTGCTCATCATATAGTTGTAATGAATAATCTATTTTTCTTCCCTTACGATATAAAAGTACTTTAGTATCATCATTAATACTGGTACTATCTAAAGTATTAACAACATTATTTCTTAAAAACTTTTTACTTTTTAAAGTACCAATAGTAACATAAGCAATATTATCTTCCCAGTATACAT
>DHPM01000008.1:25830-44773 GCA_002410935.1 Caryophanales bacterium UBA5364 | reverse complement strand
AGGTTTTACATTAATTGAATTACTTGGAATTATTATTCTAATAGGAATTATCGGATTAATCGCAGTACCTGCAGTAACAAACCTAGTACAATCATCAAAAGAAAGAATGTATGATAATCAAGTAGCAATGATTAAAGGAGCTGCTAAAAAATGGGCAGTCCAAAATGTTAACGAATTATCAGAATCAAAACCAGTCTTCTTAAGCATTGACAAATTAATTAAAGAAGGCACAATTCAACAAAATGATGTAAAGGATCCTCGAAGAGGTAATCAAAACATGAATGGATGTGTTGTTATTGAGTTTGATAAAAATTATAAAAGTTATCAATATCAATATATCGAAGATGAATGCACATTATTAGTATCAGTTGGAGAATATAATGAAAATAAAAAAGTTAATTCGCCTAAAATAGTTACCGGTCTAACACCAGTTAAATGGGAAGATGGTACTTGGGTTGAAACAACAGAAAATGATCCTGAGTGGTATGACTATGATAACAAGAAATGGGCTAATGCTAGAACTAAAGATGGCTCGATGTGGGTTTGGATACCTAGATATGTTTATAACATCAGTAGTGGTTGGCATCAACAAGATGAAGCTCCAATTGATATTAGATTTAGTATTGTAACTGATGATACAATTGGTGGCACAACTACCATTGTAAACACTGGTAAAGCTAATGATTCCAATGGAACATGGACAAATCATCCAGCATTCACCTTTGGTGATAAAGAATTAACGGGTATTTGGTATGCTAAATTTGAAGCTACTGCAAGAGAAGATGTCGAAAGTAAAACCTCGTGGGGATGTTATAATTCTGACAATTCAATTGACAAACATGTTAAAATTATTCCTAACGCTAATTCATGGAGATGTATTTTTATTGGGAACATGTTTACTGTTTCAAGAAATATGGAAACAGATGATGCCTATGGTTGGGGAACAAATGGTGAAGGAATAGATACTCATTTAGCTAAGAATATTGAATGGGGAGCTGCCGCTTATTTATCTCAATCAAAATATGGGAAAATGGAAGAAGTATGGAGAAACAATTCTAATATTTATATGACTGGGTGTGCTGGTACAGCAGTATATGGAGCGAGTTTTGCTGGTTGCCAGAACACTTATGAAACTCTTGATGGACAACAAGCAAGTACCACTGGAAACATTACAGGTATTTATGATATGAGTGGTGGTTCATGGGAATTTGTCAGTGGACACTTAGATAATAATCATCCTGTTTTTACAACTTGGGCAAAGAGTATTATCGATGCTGATCAAAAATATAGTGATCTCTATCCTGTTACAGTTGACTCTGCTTTAACAAATTACGAAAACAGTAAAAATCTAAAAGGGGATGCAGTCTATGAAACAAGTAGTTCTAAAGATGGAGAAACATCTTGGTATGGCGACTTAGCATGGCCTCATGAAAAGGATAATGCTTGGTATCTACGAGGAGGGTTCTGGAATGATCATGGCGGGGACGCTGGACTATTCCATTTTGCTCAAAATGATGGGGATAGATATAGTTATTTTGGATTTCGTCCAGTATTAGTAGTAGGGGACGGTTTATAAAAGGATATAAATATCCTTTTTAATTTGACAATTACTAATAATTGATTATAATATATGATACTAAATGGGGGATTAAGATGCATATATATAATATTTCTAAAAAAGAAATTCGTAATTTAAAGAGAGTAGGCAGTGGAGAAGAAGCTATTGTCTATGAGTTTAATAATAATCAATTACTAAAGTTATATCATAGTTATAAAAAAATATCGGCCGGCAAAATCATTATGCTTTCAAGCATGCAACATAAAATCAAAAACACTAAACTACCACTAGGTCCGGTTTATGACCAATATGATATTATTGGTTGTATGCATTATTATCACAAAAATGCCATTAATTTTGATGATTTAATCGATATTGAAGACCAAACATATAAGATTGATAAATTTAGACAATTAAATAATAATATTGATGAATTATTAACTAATAATATTTATTTTTATGATTTGGATAATCAAAATGTATTAATCACCCCAAACCATAAGGTAGAGTTAATTGATACTGATAGTGCTAATATATCAAATGATAAAGGTAATAAACTATCTATATATCGTCAACTAAAATCAATGATCCTAGAAACTTTATTTAATCAGGAATATTACTTAAACGATGAAGAAATACTTAGTGGATATGATGTAAATTATAAATACATCGATGACTTTACAGCTAATAACTTATCACCAGAATTATTCAATGAATTCTTTGATTACTTAGAAAAAGATAAAGTACTGATCAAAAAAAGAGAAGTTTAAACTTCTCTTTTAATTTCATATACTTTTTGTTTTACTACAACTTCATTTTCATCGAATACTGCCATATTATAATTATCTTTAATCTTATCAATACGACGATATGCCCTTAGGAAAGGTAGGTAACCTGGACCATAGAAGCTTCCGCTAGTTTTAAATCTAATCTGAGTACTAGGGGTATCTTCCACATTATTAAATGTAATACGGAAAGAATTATCTTCTTTTTTAATCCAAACACTATTCGTATTAGGAATTGCTTTATCATCACTAAACCATACACATTCATCATACTTTTGATGATATATTTCACTAGTAATAAATCTAGCATTCATATAATTATTAACGTTATTATGACTAATATTAAATTCTGAATCATTAATGAAAATTTGACCACTTTTTATTTCTTCAGTTAGGTTCAACATTATTTGGTAAAGTGGGAAGTCTTCAATTGGAATTTCAAATACTTGATTATCCTGTTTTCTGAAATTTACAAGGTTCCAATATAAATCTCCATTACTACCAAGATACCATTTTAATATCTGATTTTTCTCTTTATTTATAAAGGTATAAATATTAGAATTAGTTAAATCATCACGTTTTGTCTTAATGTCAATCATATTCTCACCTCTTTCGATTAGACTAATATATCATAAAACTAAACAAATATCAAATAAAATCGTGCTTTTTTGCAATTATTTTATCAATTTTTCCTAAATACTAGTTTTTTTGTTAAAAAGGGCATTTAAACTACCAATTTAATTGATATTACTTACTTTTTGTAACATGATTTTCATATTTATATATTATTAATTAAACTATTGTTATTCAAATGGTGATTATAATATCATTTTGATGATATTTTTGGTATAATTAAATAGTAATATACGAGGTGAAATATGCTATATTTATTTTATGGAAAAGAGAATTTTTTAATAGATAAAGAAATAAAAAAAGTATTATTAGACAATAATATTGATCAAATAAATACTAATACTTATGACTTAGAAGTTACTTTATTAAAAGATGTCATAGATGATGCTGTAACAATATCCTTATTTAGCGATAAAAAAGCTATTATTTGTAATAATAGTCATCTATTTACTGGTTCTAAAAAAACCATCTTAGATGATAATATCAATACTTTAGATGAATACTTAGATCATCCTAATCCTGATACGATCTTAATATTCACTGTTAATGCAGAGAATATTGATGATAGGAAGAAAATTGTTAAAAAGATGAAAAAAGTAGGGGGAGTAAAAGATTTTAATTCCAATAAAAATATTAATAATCTTGTTACTCAAATGTTTGAAGACTATAAAGTTAATAATAATACCATTAATTTATTAATTGATAGGATAGGTACTGACTTAAATTTGTTAGATAAAGAAGTCGATAAAATAAAATTATATAAATTAGAAGAAAAAGAAGTAACCGACAATGATGTTATCTTATTAACTAATAAAAATATTGATATGGACATTTTTAAATTAATTGATAATATCGTTTTAAAAAATAAAGAAAGAGCTTTAGAAACATATTATGAATTACTTAAATATAATGAAGACCCATTAAGTATTTTAATTAGATTATCTAATCAATTTAGAGTTATGTATCAATCTAAAGAGTTATATCAAAGAGGTTATACGCAAAAAAACATTTCAGAAATATTAGAAGCTCATCCTTACTATATTCAAAAGGTATTAGAAAAAGGTACTATTTATGATAATAAGGAAATATTAAAATATATTAATGATTTAGCTGACTTAGATTTTAAAATTAAGAGTAGTGGTATTAATAAAGAAATAGCGATGGAGTTATTTATTATAAATATATAAGAAAAAAGATTCTAAAAAGAATCTTTTTTTTAAAATATATAGTTTCTAATTGTCCTTAAGACTTCATTTATCATAGCAATCAATATTGGTATATTATCGATTGAATTTATTAATACTTGTAGCACTATAAATTCCTCCTCAAACAATGATGATTATATACCAAAACATAATATTTGTCAAATTCACTTATTAAGCTTTTCATATATTGATTTTAAGGTTTCTTCATATCTACTAGTCGTTTTAGGATTATAATATTTTCTATCTTTAATATTATCCGGTAAGTATTGTTGTTTAACATGTCCATTAGGATAATTATGAGGGTATAAATAGCTATTAGAACTGTTTTTAATATGACTAGGTACATTACCTGTATTTCCTTTTCTAACGTCATTTAAAGCCATATCTAAGGCCATATAAGCACTATTAGATTTAGGAGATAGAGCCATCTCAATAATAGTAGCTGCTAAAGGAATTCTAGCTTCAGGTAAACCTAATCTCTCACAAGCATTGATACAAGCATCAACTTTAGGTCCTATGCTTGGATTAGCTAGTCCAATATCTTCATAAGCAATAACACTCATTCTACGATAAATACTATCTAAATCTTCTGCTTCAAGTAATCTTGCTAAATAATGTAATGATGCATTAACATCACTACCACGAATTGATTTTTGAAAACCACTCAAAACATCATAATGTCCATCTTCATTTTTATCATGAAAGAAAACAGGTTTACTATTAATTTTCTTAATAACTTCTAAATCAATCTTATGATCAGTCGTTGAATAATAAGCAACCTCTAATAAATTATATGCAAATCGTAAATCTCCTGATGCAGAAGCTGCAATATATTTAATTGTTTTATTATCAATAACGATATCTTCTAAAACCTTACAAGCTCTTTTTAGTCCTTTAGCAATATCATCTTCATTTAATTCATGTAATTGAAAAATTTGACATCTACTTCTAATCGCTGGATTAATTTTATGATATGGATTAGATGAAGTAAGTCCAATTAGAGTTATTAAACCACTTTCTAAATAAGGTAATAATAAATCTTGTTTATCTTTATTCATACGATGAATTTCATCCATAATAACAACTAAACCTTTAAACATCTTAGCTTCTTCAATAACAATATCAAAATCCTTTTTGTTATTAATAACGGCATTTAACATACGATGTTTTAAATTTAATTCACTTACAATTGCATAAGCAATACTTGTTTTCCCAATCCCTGGTTTACCATATAAGATCATAGAAAATAATTTATTATTCTTAACCAAATTAGTAATTATCTTATCTTTACCAATTAAATGACTTTGTCCGATAATCTCACTTGTTTTAGTTGGTCTTAATTTAATTGCTAATGGTTCATTCATATACATCACCAACTATATTTTACCAAAAAACATAGGAAAATGATAGTATTTTTGATATAATTAAGAGGGTGATAGTATGGAAAAAATAATAGATGAATTTATGAATTATCTTTTGATTGAAAAAAAATATTCCAATAATACTATCCAATCATATAAAAACGACTTAAATAGGTATCATATATTCATTAAAAATAAACAATTAAATGATATTACTAGAGATGATATCAAAGATTATTTGAAATATTTAAGTAATTTAAACTTAAGTGATCGAACTATTGCAAGAAATATCTCCTCAATTAAATCATTTTATAAATTCTTGCTTATTGAAAAATATGTTACTAGTGATCCCTTAGAGTTTATTGATGCCCCTAAAATTAGGAAATCATTACCCAATGTTTTATCGATTGACGAAGTACTACAATTATTAGATATTGAATTAACAGATAATTTTAGTTATCGTAATAAAGCCATGCTGGAATTAATGTATGCAACGGGTCTTAGAGTAAGTGAACTAGTTAATTTAAAAGTTCATAATGTTGATTTAAATATGGCTATTGTTAGAACTTTTGGGAAAGGTAGTAAAGAGAGAATTGTTCCAATTGGAGACTATGCACTAGACTCCTTAAAAATATATATAAATGAATACCGTGATAGTATGCTTAAAAGAAAATATACTGATTATTTATTTTTAAATAACCATGGTAATAGATTAACAAGACAAGGTTTTTTCAAAATAATAAAAAAACAAGCACAGATTAAAAATATTAAAACACCATTTTCACCACATACATTAAGGCATTCATTTGCTACTCATTTATTAAATTATGGCGCTGACTTAAGAACTATTCAAGAGTTACTAGGTCATTCCAGTATTTCAACCACCCAAATTTATACACATATTTCGAATGAAAAATTAAAACAAGATTATATGGATTTTCATCCTCATGGAAAATAGTTTAGGAGGTAAACAATGGATGAATTAAATTATACAAGAGAAGAACTAAATAAATTAGAAATATTCAATAAAGGTGGATTTGAAGGCAAAATATTAATATATAATGATAAGTTATTAATTAAAGCTTTTGAACCATATCTAAGAGGCATAATTGATTTTGATAATAAAAAATTAAAATTAATGAGATTAAATCAAAAAAATATTGATGGACATGTCTTAATACATCCCAAAAAATTAGTTAATGTTGATGGTCAATTTGAAGGATATGTTATGCCTAAAATCAATGAAGGTAAAACGATTGAAAACTTTTATGACTTTAAAACTTTAGTTAATTTATATAAAACTCTATTTCAAAAATTAGAAATAATTCATAGTAATAATATATTAATAGGCGATGTGAAACCCGCTAATATCGTTGTTGAAGACAATAATCCAGTATTCATTGACGTTGATAGTATGGGTGTGGATGAATATAAAATGGATCATCAAGATTTCTATTCCAATACTACAAAAGCTATTCCTGATCTAATGGAGAAAGTTAAAAAGAATGATGAGGCAGAAATAGATAAATTAAAACTATTATCTTGTTTTATTTATTCAATTAATAAAAATAGGGGAAATATTTTTGATAAATTAATGACTTCAAATTTGTCAGATCCATTTAAAAAGGAAATAGCTTCAATTTTACATAATAATAAACTAAATATTAGTCAAAATATTCATGATTTATTTGAAGAAGAAACTAGAAAAACAAGATAGGAGACAAAAATGACATTTAAAAGAATAATATTAATTGTACTAGATTCACTAGGAGTAGGGGAAGCGAAAGACGCTAATATATTTAATGATTTAGGAGCTAATACTTTAGGTTCATTATATAATAATACTGATGTAACTTTCCCTAATTTAGAAAAAATGGGATTAAAAAATATCTTGACTAATCAAGATAGTAGAACATCAGCTTATTACACTTATGCTGAACCCACTAGTGTCGGTAAAGACACTTTAACTGGACATTTAGAACTAATGGGACTAATTACTACTAAACCATTTAAAACATTTACTAAAACAGGTTTTCCTGAGGATTTAGTAACAGCATTAGAAAAAGAAACAGGACATAAGTTTATTGGTAACTGTAATGCTAGTGGTACTGAAATAATTAAAGAATTAGGCGAGCAACATATGCAAACAAAAGAATTAATTCTATATACATCAGCAGATTCAGTTATGCAAATTGCTGCACACGAAGAAGTAATACCATTAGATGAGTTATATCGCGTTTGTGAAATCGCAAGACGATTAACGTTAAAAGATGAATGGAAAGTAGGACGAATTATAGCTCGTCCATTTATCGGTACACCTGGTAACTTTACAAGAACATCAAACCGTCATGATTATGCTTTAAATCCGGCTGGTAAGACTGTTTTAGATCATTTAAAAGATAACCATTATGATGTTATTTCTATTGGTAAAATCAGTGATATTTTCAATAATAATGGTATTACTGAAAGTATTAAGACTAAAGATAATTTAGATGGCATTAATTTAATTATTAAAACACTTGAACGTGATTTTAATGGTTTATGTTTTGCTAACTTAAATGATTTTGATTCTAAATATGGACATCGTCGTAATATTAGTGGTTATGCTAATTGTTTATTAGAATTTGATAATCACTTACCTCATATACTTAATAAGCTACAAGATAATGATCTATTAATAATAACCGCTGATCATGGTAACGATCCATCATATCGCGATACTGATCATACTAGAGAAAATGTTCCAGTATTAATCTATTCAAAGCAATTTAAAGAAACTAAAAGAATTGATGCACTACAAACATTTAGTGATATTGGAGCAACGATAGCAAGTAACTTCAATGTTAATAAACAAAGTATTGGAACTAATATTTTAGATAAACTTAAATAAAAGGGGGAATGAGATGAGCAGGGAAGTACTATTTTCTTTTATCATTACTTCATTAGCAGGATTATCAACTGTGCTAGGAACACTCTTTATACTAATAAAAAAGAAAAAGGAAGTTATTATCCCAGCTACCCTTAGTTTAACTATTGGAGTAATGCTCGCTACATCAGTAATTGATTTAGTCCCTAGTTCTTTACAATTACTACAAATAAAGTTTACATTAATACCTAGTATTTTATTATCATTAATCTTTTTATCGGTAGGTGTAGTGATATCGTTGACCATTGATAAACTGTTACCAACAACTGATGACAATCAACTATATAGAGTTGGAATAATTTCTATGTTAGCAATTATACTCCATAATATACCAGAAGGAATGGCAACATTTATGGTTAGTAATGCAGATATTAAATTAGGAATATCATTAGCTGTAGCCATTGCACTACATAATATACCTGAAGGTATAAGTATATCAATTCCTATTTATCATTCAACTAAATGCAAAAGAAAAGCCTTCTTATTCACTTTTATATCAGGTATGTCAGAATTACTAGGAGCTATTATTACTTACTTATTTTTAGGTAGTTATATAAATAATACGATTATTGGACTACTTTTCGGGCTTATAGCCGGGATAATGATACATATATCATTATATGAACTACTACCAACCGTAAAAAAATATAAAAATAATAAATTATCAATAATATATTTTATTATCGGAGTCTTAATTGTATATATAAACCATAATTTTTTTTAAAAGTAGGGAGATAACAAAAAAAGAGGCATAGAAGCCTCTTTTTATTTGTGGGTAATACTATCGCAATCCTAATAATCTTTTAAATGAAATGAGTTATCATTGTTTTCATCTAATTCAAAAGATCCATCATCAGTAACTTCGAAACCAACATTGTTGTTATTACTATTGGTAACATTATTGCTTCTAGCATTGTTGTTACTTCTAGAACTATTAGTTACATTGTTGTTGTTTCTAGCATTATTATTGCTGTTTGAAGTATTATTATTGCCTCTAGCATTGTTGTTGTTACTATTGGTAACATTATTATTGTTGTTTCTTGAATTTACTTTGTTGGAATTCTTATTGTTAGATTGCATATTATTATTCTTTCTCATTATAATCACCCAATAATAATATGTGTTAAAAATAAATTATTATACAGAAGAAGAGAAAGAGTATATACGAATAGAATAAGTGCATTATATTAATGATAAACAACATTCAATTAATAATATATTATAAATTATCATTTTTTTGTTTTTTTATTAACTTTCTTAAATGATCTTCAATCATAACTACAGCTATAAAAGTAAAAATATAAAAAAACGCTTGTATTAATGGCATTATAGTTTTTAAAAACAAAATACTACTTAATAAAATTTTATGCAAAACTTCCATTTTATAAACTTCCTTTCTAATACTTTTGGAGTAGGTGGTTTTCATGTTAGAAATACCTATAATATAACTATTCCGTTATTTCTATCAAAAAGTACAAGTTAACATAATATACATTATACCAAGTTAAGTATAATAACATTTTAAATAAAAACCATCCATAAGATAGATGGTTATATTATATATTAATTAGTAATCTTTCTAGATTGAATCTCAGCAATTTTTTCGAATACTTCAGAAGCATTTTTTTCATTGATTTCTGAATAATTAAGTTCTTTAAGTGCTTGTATTTTAATTGTATTTAATTCTAGTGTACGACTCATTTTTTCTTCTTTACGATGTTCTATCTGTGCTACAAATCGTTTATGTGATTCTGCTAACTTAGACTTAGACGCTCCCCCATTATTGTATAATGTTAGGGCAGTGAACAAAATACTTTCAAAAATGAATTGCTCATCTTCATTGTAAACAAATTCCATTGGTTTAATAAATCCCATTGTTTTGGCTGTATAGGCTAAAATATATTTAAGTTCTCTAGAATTATCCATAGATTGTAAGTAATGAAATAGATATTGATATGTAGCATATGCTTGATTATCTTTTTCATCTTCTAATTCTTCTTTAATAAGATCAACGATATTATTTAATAATTCTTTTTGCTTTTTACCTAATCCAGCAAACATAGATGCAGAATCAGAAAAATCATTTTTACTAGAGGTTGCGAATAGATTGTTTATTCTAGTTTCAACATCTAAAATATAATCAGTATCCACTTTAATAGTATCTAATTCATCAGCCGATTTTATACCTAATAAATTCAACATTAATACTTTTTTATCTTTTGGCCATTTATTTAAATCTTCAAGATCTAAATAATTATAAATCATTTGTCTAGATACTCCAAGGAATTTAGCCAACTTTACTTTTGATATGCCTAACTCACGTAAAATTTCATTTAATCTCTCCATATATTAAAACCTCCTACTATCATTTTATCACAACTGTGTCAATTGTCAAGTGTAAAGTAATAGTCTAATAAAAAAAATAGGTGACTACCCTCACCTATTCTATATCAACATGTTTTTCTGCATCTATTATCATTTGAAGCATTTTAATATATGTATCACGATTAATTATTTTATATCCTTCATCAGATTCATCATCAACATATGTTTTTTCAAACCAAAGTCCAATATTTTCATACAATTCTTCTCTAGCTACTAATGGTGTTTGCTTTAATTTATCAAGCATTCCTTGAAGCGTTGTTAAAGCAATAAGATTAGGATCAGTAATCTTGTTATTAGTAGGAGCTGGTATTGGTATTTGAGTATCATCCAAAGCTACTGGCTTAATAGGTGCTGCTGCTGGTTGAGTAGGAACAGGAGCAGCATCATTTGAAAAGATAAATTTTGATTCACTATTCATATTTTGATTTATATTAGGTCTTACGCTTTGATTTTGAACCGATTGTTGAACTGGTTGTTGCACAGGTTGTTGCGCAGGTCTTTGTACTGATTGTTGCACTGGTTGCTGCACTGGTTGTTGTGCTGGTTGTTGCACTGGTTGTTGTGCTGGTTGCTCATCAAATTTAAAATTAAAAATATTACTTTCTTGATTAGGGTTATTCATAATTTATAATACCTCCTATTATTAATTTTATCATAATTATTATGATTGTCAATTATTATACATACCACAATTTCATGTTGTTTTTATATACTTCTTTTATAATACCACCACCAAGGCATTCTTCACCTTGATAGAAGACACAAGCTTGACCAGGTGTAACTGATTTTACTTTTTGAGGGTATTTTACAAGAACATGTTTCTCATCAATGTATTCAATTATAACATCATTGTCAGGTTGACGATATCTGAACTTAGCTGTACATTTATCTGGTTTAGTATTACTAATCCAATTAACATCTTCAATTAATGCTGCATCACTGAATAAATACTCATTATTATCTCCATGAGCAATATATAAAACATTTCGGTCTAAATCTTTACCTACAACAAAGATACGATCTTTATTACCACCAATATTTAAGCCTCTTCTTTGACCAATTGTATAATGCATAAGACCAATATGTTTTCCTACAACTTCATCAGTTTCAATATTAACGATATCTCCTTCTTGATTAGGTAAGTAGTTAGATAAGAATTTGGAAAAATTCCTTTCACCAATAAAACATATACCTGTTGAATCTTTTTTATCGGCTGTAATTAAATTATATTTTTCAGCTATTTTTCTAACATCATCTTTAACCATATCACCAATTGGGAACAATACATTTTCTAATTGGCTTTTAGATATTTGAGATAAGAAATAAGTTTGATCTTTATTTTGATCTATTCCTCTTAATAATTTATTATCTTTAATTTGGGCATAATGACCAGTTGCAATATAGTCAGCCCCTAATTTTTTAGCTTCTTTCGCAAACATATCAAATTTAATATATTTATTACACATGACATCAGGATTAGGTGTCCTACCCTTCTTTAATTCTTCTAAAAAGTAGGTAAAGACATAATCCCAATATTCTTTAACAAAATCAACTCGATGAAGAGGAATACCAATTGTTTCACATACTTTTAAAGCATCATTATAATCTTGTTCCTGAGGGCATATATTGTTATCTAAGTCAGGATTACCTAAGATGTCATTATTAATAGAACTATCCCAGTTACGCATAAAAAGACCAATTACATCATATCCTTGATCTTTTAATACAATAGCAGCAACACTGCTGTCTACTCCTCCACTCATTCCAATTATAACTTTTTTCATAATTTCACCATCTAAATTATATCATAATTTTAATTATTTAAAAACAGTAAATAATAATTTAATAATATTAGGTAACAATAAAGTTTCATATAGTGAAGTTATTAAAATAACAACAAAAGAAATAGCATATATAAGTAAGTATTTATTAATTATCTTCTTAAAGTCTAATATTTTTTTAAACACTATTGAATTTAGCAATCTAAAGGATAAATTAAGGGCATAAGCTACTAATATAGTATAAATACCTATGTTAATGATTTGGTGCGGGAAAGTCGATAATATTGAGAATAATAGACCCTTGAATTTATAATTAACAATCATTCCACCTAAAGAGAAACCAAATATAAAAGTATTAGCAAAATAAAGCAATAAAATTATAGGTATTCCAATTACGGAAATCCCTAATAACCAAATGATTGATATTAAAGTAAAGTCAGCCATAAAAACCCTTGAAAATGATTTAAAATTACTAACATTATTTATTCTAACATTAGTTATATACTTTTCTAGATGTTCTTTAACCATTGTTTGATCAGTTTTATCAAGAATAATGGTAAATAGTGATCCAGCAATAACAGCTATAATCGTAATTACTAATAAAAAGTAAAGCATTTTCTTATTAATCTTGAGGTTGTCCAATAATTTTTTCATCTAATCACCTAATTAATAATATTAAAATAATTAAATCTTATTCCAAAAAAAGCGCTTTTATATTATAATGTATATGCGAGGTGTTAGAATGGAAAAGAAAAAGAAGAAAAAAAAGAATAAGCAAATGATTATTCAAAAAGTAGTTATATATGTAATGTTGATAGCTATGCTAGCATCATTAATTGTATCAATGCTTTATATTTAAATAAAAAACGAGATTTAATCTCGTTTTTGTTTTATTATATTGAACGACCTTTAGTATCGTTATTAATATTAGCAGATGCTAATAAAGCATTTTTATAATTCATTAATAATTCAATTTCTGATGAATTATCTTTTGAAGCATATTGATTATTACTTAATGTATTACTTGATGTATCATTATATAAGATAACTTCATTCCCATCTGGGTCACGTAGAACACCATTATGGTCATAATAGAAACCTGGTAATAAATCAATATCATCGTTACTATTATTGTTATTATTATGTTGATGTTTATCATCATTATTATTTTTATTATAATCTACATCAAATTCTTCTTCTAAAATAACTTTATTTCCATCAGAATCTCTTAAGACACCTTTATTATCATAGTAGAAACCTGGTAATAAATCAATATCATTGTTTTTATTACTATTGTTATTCTTGTTGTTAGTATCTTTTTGAGTATCTCCTTTAATGTCTTCTTCTAAAATAACTTTATTTCCATTTGAATCTCTTAAGACACCTTTATTATCATAATAGAAACCTGGTAATAAATTAATATCTTCATCTTTATCTATAATGTCATCAAGAACACCTGAATTACTAGATGATCCAGTATTTTTATTCTTATCAGCAGCAGCACCACCATCAAGAATAACTTCGTTTCCATCAGCATCACGTAAGACACCATTTTTATCATATGAGAAACCTGGTAATAATTCTTCTTTTGTTGTTTTTTCTGGTGTTTCTACAACTGGATTACTTGGTTTTTCATGAATAATATAATTTCCTGGTTTATTTGGATCTTCGATTAAATTCTTTTCATCTTCTTTTGTCATAGGTGGAATATAATCCGGATTCTTAGATCCATCAGGCATTGTTGGTTCATCAGCATAAGCATTTCCACCATTATGGAATTCTTCTACTCTTTTTTCATTGATTTCATCAACAATATTTCTAACTGATGGTTGTAAACCATCAATTTCTTCTAAAACATCTTCCGTCATTTCTTCTCTTAATTCTTTGCTGTCTTTATCGATATTGTCAGCACCTCTTACCTTACTTTCTAATGCTTCCATTAAATCAGTAAATTGAAGAGCATATACTGAAGTACCCACTATTTTAATTTCATCTCCAGAACAGTCTACTAATCCATCACCAAATAATAATTTTTCATCATTTTCACCAAGGATAACAATGTCATCATTATTGATATGTCTAATATAAGCTCCTTGAATCATTTTTAAAATTAATAAGTTAACAGCAGGTTCATATTCTTTACTTTTCGCATTATTGTGAAGAAGAAATGTTCTACCAACTTCTGCTTTAAATTCAGAAGCTAATCTTTGTTTTTCCTCACCAGATGATTCATTTAACTTAGTAATTAAAGTTTGAAAGTATTTAACAGCATCAGCACTAGTTTTATCTTCAATTAAGTTAGAATAATCAGTGATATCACTAGATTTAGCAACCGCCATATGTTCTTTAACATAATTTCCAAATCTTTCAAAATTTCTTAGTAATGTATCTTCTGTAATTTTATCAACACCGTATTGGTGTAATTCCTTTTTACCAATGTCTTCACTATTAAATACTACATAAGCAGTATCTAACATCATTTCAACATCATCTTCAAAGTCGTAATTAACTGATTCCTCAGCAGAATTTACATAGAACATATATCCTTCTTTAGTAGCATCTTCTATCGTATCAGCGACAGCACTTACATAAGAAGAAGGGTTAGATCTATCAAGTCCGAATGAAGTATTTTCTGACTTTTTACCACAACCGGTTAGGCCACCAAGTCCTATAACAAGAGCTAATGCTCCAGCTGTTGCTCTTTTAGCCATATTTGGGTGTTCTTTACTGAACTTTGATACTAGTTCTTTAAATTTATTAGTATTAGCTTTAATTTTACCGCTAATTACCTGTCCATCTTTAGAAACTATTGTACGATGTTGTGCATCTATTTTTTCTAATTCTTTACTAAATAACATATTTTTCACACCCCTCTATCATTATTTTCTTCTCTTGTCGCCAGTATAGTAATATCCAGCACGAATTAAACTTCTATCGTGTGAACTATCACTCCATTTGTATAATCTATAACCATCATAATGATGTCTTGTTCTTGTTCTATAATAGATAGTATCCGTTGGAACTTTAACATAACCATATACTGGTTCTTTAGTAGTCGTTGTTTTATAACCAACTAACTTCTTAACAGTACCATAAATTGGAGTTGAAACAGTTTTATATGAAGCACACACTTTCTTTTCAGTTGTTAATTCATAAGTTTTATAAACTATTTTTTCATAATAAGCAGCTGTTCCACCAGTACAATTTCCACAACTATAATCAGTTGAAGAAATATAAACATATTTTTCGGTAGCCGTATCTCTAGGTGTATAGAAATATAATGATTTACCTTGACTTACCCATTTACCTTTATATTGCCCTGTGTAAACAATTTCTGTTTTATATGAAGAACATTCTTTAGTTGTAGTTGTACCAATTTGTGTTTTAGTATAAGCATAAACTGGTTGATTTTTATCTTGAGTAGTTACATCCTTATAACCAACAACTTTTCTTTGAGTTGAATATGTTGTTACTACTTTTTTATCAACATCTCTTAAACTCGTTTCAGTACGTTTAGTTGTTGACCAATTTGACCAATTTGACCAACTTGAATAATATCCATCAACGGTTTTAACATATTTATATTCATATGAAACTTTAGTTGGAGTTGGTTTTGTAGGTTTTTTTGGTTCTTCAGGTTTTGGTTTGTTTGGTGTAGGTTTAACTGGTGTAGGTTTTACAGGATTATTATCAACTGGTTTTGATACTTGTTTATTAACATTTTCACAAACAGCAGCATCACAATAATCATAACATCCTAAATAAACCACAACATGAGCGTCATTATCTGAACAATCTAAATTAATAGTCATTTGATACTCATCTTTATATTTAGTGATTTCAACATATGAATCCTCTAAATCACAAGCTTTACCATTAGCATCTTGAAATGGAATAATAAGATTCTTATCAATCATTTCACCTAAAGTCATTGATTTTGTATCATTAACTTTTTTAGGTAATCTTGGAGTTGTGTAATATCCAATAGCTGCATCTTTCATAGTTTGAATATTATCATTAAATATTCTGTTAGTTAATACATCATATTCCCCTGTTAATCCACTTAAACTTTTCTTTAAGTCGCCTTTTGTTGGAAATATCCAAATTAATAGAAAAACAAATAATACTACTAATAATAATTGTAATATTACGTCTTTCACTGAAAAACTATCTCTTCTTTCATTATACATAAAATTCCCCCCTTTGAAATGTTTTATATACTAACACAATATTATATTAATGTCAAGTTCTTTATTTTACCCTTTTTTTCATTTTAAAGAATAATAACGAAATATGTCCAATATTTGCATCAATATATGTAAATTATACCATAAAACAGGTCTTATGTCAAAATATATATATATAATATTATATATATAAAAATTTAAAAATCATCATTAAACCACAATTTTGATTCATAAGTAATTTTTTCCTCAGTACTAGTGACAATTATTTTATAAATACCAAATCGATAACAAGTAACTGTCTTTTCATCAGTTTCATAAATATCTGTTTTAAAAACAACTAACGGCTTTTTATTTTCCTTAATATTATTAAAATTAATAAATCCAACAATAGTATTAATGGAAATAACAACGATAATCAAATAAATTAAAACATTTAGTATAATCTTCAATAATTTCATTATATACCCCTAACTAACATCTACTTAAATTATATCAACAATTATAAATTTATACAATAAAAAGAGACTTAACGTCTCTTAATTTTCAGCTTCCTCTAACATATTAGTAATTAAAATGCCATATCCCTTATTTGGATTATCAATAACCACATGAGTTACTGCTCCAACAATATAATCACCTTGGATTATTGGAGAACCACTCATCCCCTGAACAATTCCCCCAGTTTTCTTTAATAAAATAGGATCCAAAATCTCAAATGAAATATTTTTGTATTTTTGATTATTTGATAATTTAATTATTTCAATTTGATATTCATTAATTTGTGTCCCATTTAAGACAGTTAAAATAGTAGCTTTCCCTTTTTTAACTTTATCAAAAGTTGCAACTTTATAAAGCTTTTTATCAGGCAAGTTTTTTGTAAATTTTCCAAATATACCCTGTTTAGTGTTTTCGAAGATATTACCATGTACGGAGTTAACATTATACCTAGCATTCTTTTCACCAGGTACACCATTAGTACTACGTTCAATACCTATGACTTCAGAATCAAATATAGTACCAGATGTTACATCAACTATTTGTCCAGAATTTTTTTCAATTATTTCATGTCCCAAGGCACCAAATAAACGACTATTTGGATCAATAAAAGTTAGTGTCCCTATCCCTGTTATTGAATCTTTAACATATAGTCCTGTTTTATAAAAATCATTAACTTTGTATAATTTTAGATTAGTATAATTGGTTAAATTATTTCGAACATAACCTAACTTAATGGTATCATCTAAACTACGATTGATTTTTGATACCATTTCTTGAATATTGGTAACCTTTTCACCATCAATGCTTTTAATAACATCTCCGACTCTAACACCGGTTTCACTAACGGTATCAACATTATTAATTTTATATGTACCAACAACGACAACACCATTAGTTTTAATTTCAATCCCAATATTTTCGCCACCAGCATAGATATATTCGGAATAGGCATATACATTACTAGGAATAAGAAGAAATGCTAGAAGAAGAACGATACATGTTTTTTTAAACACGATACCATCTCCTTTTTATATAGACTACAATATTATTGTGTTCAGAAATAAAAAAAATACCCTAGGTATTTCTTATTTAAAATTACTTATTAAATTAATTTTTATATTTATATGATTATCATTTTTTAAAAATTTTATACATCTAGTACAATTAATTTTCTAACTCAAAGTTTTCTAAAGTTCCATCTACAGTCACAATCTTACTAACTTTTTCTTCAATATTTTTAAGTTCTTCATCGCATTCTTTAACTAATTTCATTGCTTCCGTATATTTTTCAATTGATGAATCCAAATTAATATCATCGTTTTCTAATTCTTTTATGGTTTGTTCTAAAATTTTAATTTTATCTTCAAACTTTAATTTCTTATCCATTGTTTACCTCCTTAACAATAACATCAATATCACCTTTTAATAATTTGATTTTCAACAAATCATTTTCTTTAATTTTTAAAGTATTACTAATTACTTTATCATCTTTATAAACAATACTATAACCACGTTTTAAAACACCAAGTGGATTTAATAATTCTAATTTTTCAATCATTCTGTTTAAATTAATTGTTACTCTTTCAAGTTTATAATTAATGATATTATTGAGTCGTTCATTAAT
>DHPM01000008.1:20663-25692 GCA_002410935.1 Caryophanales bacterium UBA5364 | reverse complement strand
CACATAATCATAGGATTTTTTAAAATAAAAGAATTTTTAAAAGTATCTAATAATAATTTATTGTAATTAATTTTTCGATATATATATTCATTTAATCTAATATTTAAATTATTAAGATATTTAACTAAATCAACAATATTAGGAACAGCCATTTCGGCAGCTCCAGTTGGAGTTGGTGCTCTTAAATCAGCAACAAAGTCAGCAATGGTAAAATCAACTTCATGACCAACGGCACTAATAATCGGAATACTTGAATTGAATATTGCTCTTGCTACAACTTCCTCATTAAAGGCCCATAAATCTTCAATTGAGCCACCACCACGACCAACAATTAATAAGTCTAGTTCATAATTTTCCGCCAATTTAATATTTTTAACAATATCGTCCTTAGCACTATCACCTTGAACTAAACTAGGAAATAAGATTACTTCACATACAGGAAATCTTCTTTTAATTGTTGATAATATATCTTTAATAGCCGCTCCAGTAGGTGCTGTTACAACCCCTACTCTTTTAGGAATCCTTGGAATTGGTTTTTTATATTTTTCGTCAAATAAACCTTCTTTACTTAATTGTTCTTTTAATTTTTCAAAAGTTAAATATAAATTACCAACACCATCTTCTAACATTTCATCAACATATATTTGATAGTTACCAGTAGCTTCATATACACTTATTCTTCCCACTACTAATACTTTAACACCATCAGCAGGTTTAAAAGTAATTTTTTTAGCACTACTACTAAACATAATAGCATTTATTTTACTTGTTTCATCTTTAATTGAAAAATATAAATGTCCTGTAGAATGAGATTTAAAATTAGATACCTCACCTTTTATAAAAACGGTTTTTAAATGCTCATCACTATCAAATTTATGCTTTAAATATTGCGTGATAGCACTAACCGTTAAATATTTATTATTATTCATACCTCACCTACTTATTATGGTAAACTTTATCTAAAACACCATTAATCATTTTTCTAACATCATCATCACTATATATTTTAGCTAATTCAACGGCTTCATTAATTGCTACTACTTCAGGAGTCTTAGTATATATTAATTCATAAATACCAATTCTTAAAATAGATTGATCAGTATTACCCAAGCGATCAATTGTCCAACCTGTTAAATACTTATTAGCTAAAGCATCAATATCATTTTTATAAGTTATTACACCATAAACAACTTCTTTAACAAATTCATTATCTATTTCTAATACTTTCTCAATAACTTCATCTATGTTATAATTCATTTTGTTTTTATCATAGACATTAATTTGATATAAAATTG
Source organism: Caryophanales bacterium UBA5364 (assembly GCA_002410935.1). Taxonomy (GTDB): domain Bacteria; phylum Bacillota_I; class Bacilli_A; order RF39; family UBA660; genus UBA5364. The sequence continues at coordinate 24,397 of DHPM01000008.1, read as the reverse complement.
TCATGATTATTTTTCTAAGTTCACTACGATTTAATTGTTCCATTCTGTCTCACCTTTTATCATTTTATCATATAAGTTATAAAAGTTAAAGAAGAAAATAACAAGTATTTAATGGTACTTGCCATTTTAAATTATCTCAAACCATATAAATAATAAAGTTTTTTATATTATTTCTAATATTAAATGAATAGTTGACTCAATGTCATTATGTTTTGCATTAATTTCTATTGTATAGATTCCTTTTTCTTTTATAATAGTTGTTAGATCTTCTTGGTATTTTCCATCATAAATTGAATTGGGAGTGAATCCTACAATTGAACCGCCTCTTATTACCATTGAATAGTTCGAATCTTTAACTTTTTCTAATTTCTTTTCACTATTATCGTAAGAACAAGCAGTTAACTTTCTTTCTCCCGTAATATTTGAAAAACAATTATAAGCTTCAATTGATAACATAATGTTATCTCCATGATTTACCTTTAAATGAATCTTACCCTTTATCGATAACCAAGTAGATAATTTTAAATTAATAACATATGGAATAAGTGTTTTTTTCTTTTTAGCCTCTAAAGTTCCACCAACTACTTCATCATTAATCTTTAAAATATAAGTTGGATTATTGAATGGTGCATTTACAGTTATGGTAATGGCTCCGAAAAATATTTTTATAACACAAATTATTATTAATACTGATATGATTAATATTAGTAATTTATTCTTATTCATAACAACCTCCACTACTTTATATTTATATTATATCGAATATATAGCAAAAAGAAAAGAAGCATTTTACTAGCTTCTTTTTTATAATTAGTTTAAGTTTAATTGATATACTTTTCACCAGCACCACGATAAAGCATAACAATCGTCCAAATTATTAAGTAGATAAACATTACCACTAACATCGTCCAACCTAAAATTGGAACAATTAAGCATAATAACCAAATATATGGTGAAAGGTATATTTCTTTACCTGGAACTTCTAACTTTGCAGCCGTTAAACATAATATTTGTACATAAAGAACCATTACCATCATATATGGAATCATAATTGAAAGAGATAAAGCAACTGCTAAACTTTCAACTAATGATTTTGGTACAAGCAAGAAAATAATCAATACTGAAAGCAACGCCCAATACCAGTACTTTCCTTTGGCATACCATGATTTTTTATCATAAACATCGACTAACGCTCCTAAAACTAAAACACTTGTTGTTTGTGAAAGTATTAATAACATTAACCAAATCCACCAATTTTCTTTTTTTAAAATTTTCATATGTTAATTTCCTTTCTTATCTTTAATATCAGTTTTTAATTTATACAGTATATTTAAGGCTTCTAACGGGGTTATTTCTAAGGGGTTAATTTTATTTAGTTCTTCTTCTAAATAATTATCTTCCTTGATCATTAATTCATCAAGTGGTAATGATTCTTGAATTTTCATATCCCTTGTAACTTCATTATTTTCATATACTTTTAATATTTGATTAGCTCTTTTAATTAAAGAATCAGGTAAATTAGCAATTTTCGCTACATAAATACCATAACTCTTATCGACACTACCCTCTTTTATTTTATGTAAGAAAGTAATGTTACCATTTTCTTCATACGCACTAACATGAATGTTTTTTAAACCAATTAAATTATTTTCTAAATCAGTTAATTCATGATAATGAGTTGAAAAGAATGTTTTAGCCTTAATATTTTCGTGAATATATTCGATAATTGATTGGGCTAATGCCATACCATCAAAGGTCGCTGTTCCTCGCCCTAATTCATCAAATAAGATTAAACTATTCTCAGTAGCATTAGAAATAGCTTTATTAGCCTCTAACATTTCAACCATAAAGGTTGATTCACCACTTACTAAGTCATCACTCGCACCAATTCTCGTAAATATTTGATCAAAAACAGGCATAATAGCTTCTTTAGCAGGAACAAAACAACCAATTTGAGCCATAATTACAGTGATTGCCATTTGTCTCATATAAGTTGACTTCCCAGCCATATTAGGTCCTGTAATTAATAAAATATTAGTGTTTTTATCCATAATGATATCATTAGGAACAAATTCATCAGTCATTACTTTTTCAACAACTGGATGACGATTATCAATAATATTAAGTTCTCGCATTTCAGTAAGTATTGGTCTAATATAATTATTATGTTCCGTTACAGTCGCAAATGATTGTAACACATCAATCTCGCTAATAACTTTTGAAATACTTTGTAATTTTGGAATATATTCTTTAATTTTTTCTCTAATAGTTATAAATAATTCATATTCTAGTTCAATTATCTTTTCTTCGGCATTAAGAATTAAAGATTCCTTTTCTTTTAAAATAGGACTAATATATCTTTCACAATTACTTAAGGTCTGTTTTCTTTCATAACCATATTCATCTTTAACTAATCCAATATTCCCTTTTGATACTTCAATAAAATAACCAAACACCTTGTTATAACCAATTTTTAAGTTCTTTATTCCAGTTCTTTCACGTTCCTCTAATTCGAATCTAGCAATAAAGTCTTTGCCACCTTTTCGCATAACTTTTAATTCATCAAGTTCAGGATTATATCCTTCTTTTATTAGATAACCTTCTTTTACACTAATCGGAGGATTTTCATGGATACTTATTTCTAATAATCGATATAATTCATCAATTGTTTCAATCTTATGATAAAAATTAATTTGTTCTAAAATATTCTTGATATTAGGTAAAACACTAAGTGATTTCTTTAATTGTAATAAATCTCTAGCATTAGCATTACCAAAAGCAACACGACCACTTAATCTTTCTAAATCATATACTTCATATAAATAGTTTTGTAATTCCTCTTTTAAAATAAATTCTTTTAATAATGTTTCAACAACATCATATCTTTTATTTATTTCATTAATATCGATAAGAGGATTTTCAATAAAGTTTTTTAGCATTCTAGAACCCATTGCGGTTTTAGTTTTATCTAATAACCAAATAAGTGAATAATTACGATCATGAGTTCTAATTGTTTCCGTTAATTCAAGATTTCGTTTAGTATGAATATCCATCTTTAAATAATTTTTATTTTCTTTAATAATAGCCTTTTGTAAATGACTTAAATTACGTTTTTGAGTATTATCGATATAAGTCAATAAGTGTTTGATACTTTCAATATATCTAACGTCTCCTATATCACTATAAATATACTCATATTCTTTATGTTCTACTACATTATCGGTAATTGTAACCATAATTTTAAATTGATTTTTTAACATTGAATAAACATTAGGATCGACTTTACTATTCATGATAATTTCTTTAATACCAATACTCACAATTTCACTAACTAAAACTGAAATATTATGTTCAACTAAACTAGTATAAATAATACCAGTTGAAATATCGGTATAAGAAAGCCCATATGCATGATTAAAGTCATATACACTACCAATATAATTAAAATCATTTTCAACTAAAGAATCATTGTTAATAACAGTTCCTATACTAATTATTTGAACTAAATCCCTTTTAACAATCCCTTTAGCTGATTTAGGATCTTCTAATTGTTCACAAACACCAACTTTATATCCTTTATTAACTAATTTTTCAATATATATATTAGCTGAATGATGAGGAACACCACACATAGGTATTCTTTCTTCTAAACCAGCACTTTTACCAGTTAATGTTAATTCTAATTCTCTAGATGCTGTTATTGCATCTTCAAAAAACATTTCATAAAAATCACC
>DHPM01000008.1:20138-20570 GCA_002410935.1 Caryophanales bacterium UBA5364 | reverse complement strand
AAACATTTCATAAAAATCACCCAAGCGAAAAAAGATGATAATATCTGGATTCTCATCTTTAATTTCCAAATATTGCTTCATCATGGGTGTAACTTTATCAATGTCTACTTCACTTCTCTTCACTTGATCACCTGTATATATTTTATCAAATATCAAGTGATAAGTCCATAAATAAAATAATATTAATCAATACTTCCTGAATCATTATAAACTTTATTTGTTAATATATTTTCAGCCTTATCTAGTTTAATTCCAAGTATGTTTATTTTGTCTATATTTGTTTCATTTGGATTAGTTTGTGATAGTTCATATAAATATCTGATTCCTTGAGGTAAATAACCTAATAATCTCGCACATACAGTATCAACACTAATGGGATTATTACCAACTACTACAAGTCCAGTATGTTTACTAATTCCTTTAGTTGGTCCC